>DOYO01000072.1:9647-10252 GCA_003518475.1 Acholeplasmataceae bacterium | reverse complement strand
GTCGTCTTATTTAAGTATCAAGATGGATATAGATTGCATAGAATCATGAAAATCAATAGAGATCAGGTGGTAGCCTCCGGTGATAACCTTCTCAGTAAAGAAGTGTTTCATCCTTCTCAAATCATCGGTTTTGTTGAGTCCTTTGGACAAACCAAGATGATCAAGAGTCATCAAATGTTCTATAGACTCAGAGTGTTATGCTGGCTGTTGATTAAACCTATCATGATTAGATTGAGAGGTATTTTCAAATGAATCCTACACTCATTGAACTATTTCAAGTTACTACATGTGCTTTAAATAAACAAATATATCAAGGAGCAATCTCAAACGATAAGGAATTCTATTTTAAAACCGTTGAAAACGGGTTATCTGGACTTGTGTTTAGCGCACTGAACAAGGACCAAATCACGAAACAATTATTTGAGCATCTTCAAAAAGATACCATGCTCTATATCTTAAAGGATACACTACAGCTTGAGGCGATTGAAAATATAAATAAGATGTTGACTGAAGCTGAAGTTAAGCACCTTTTTTTAAAGGGAAGCAGACTCAAAAAAATATACCCCGAAACCTATATGCGTGCGATGGGGGATATCGATTTATTA
>DOYO01000072.1:0-9547 GCA_003518475.1 Acholeplasmataceae bacterium | reverse complement strand
GCCAAGCACATTCACTTAGGCGGGGTCGGCATCAGAAGCATTCTAGACATCGGACTCTATTTAAGTGCATATCACCAAGAAATCAATAGAAATATCCTAATAGAATACTTAAATCAATCCAATCTATATACATTCTTTCAAAGTATGATCTATCTGAACATCAAGTATTTCAACATCGATCACCTAGAATCATGGACTGCCGGTTATACAATGGAAGAAGATCTCTATGAAAAAATCACTGAATTCTTTTCCGTTTCTGGTATTCACGGCAAGGGCATGGAGTTCAATTCATTCACACCAAGAATGGCGAGCAATAAGCTTCAGCATAAGAATAAGTTCAAATTCATCATCAGTGTCATCTTTCCAAATCTCGAATCTGTCAAGGGTATGTATCCATTTGTCAGAAGGGTACCATTCCTACTTCCAGTTGGATGGATGTTCAGATGGGTCAGGCTGATTTTTAGGCATCCCAAATCGACATTTGATAAAATAGGGAAGTTAAAGATTAAGGATCAAGAAATCGAAGATATAACAAATTTATTCAAAAAAATCGGATTAAAATAGATTAAATGACATAGTAAAAAAAGCTATGTCATTTTTTTGTAAAATATATTTATAAAATATAAATAAGCAATTGACTTTACAAGTGTTAATGTTACAATTACATTAAGTATTTATATACCCTAAGGAGAAGTGTACATGAACGAAAAAGAGGCTTACGTCAAACCGGAAGCAGAGATCATTGAGTTTGTCTTCGAGGATAGCATCGCTGAGAGTGCAAATGGTGGAATTTTAAATGAAGACATTTGGGGGTAGGCAAAAATGAAAAAATTATTTTTATTGGCTATCTCATTTTTATTTTTTGGATTTGTTCTTGCCAATTTCATTGAAATTGAAGCAGCACGACCAAGTTACAATGTAACAGTCACAGCGTTATATGATACTGGAAACCAACCGACTTCCGATTTAGGACCTAGAGTTTATGGATCAACAGTAACACCATATACCGAAGCTCCTGCAGGGTACGAATTCGTTTATTGGATTGTAAATGGAGTCATTCAAGAAAACGTATATGTAGATAGCGAATTTATCGTTACAACCACTCTTGATTTGGTTGCTGTATTCGCGCCTACAACTCCAGTTCAAAAATATGCAGTAGTATTCATGGATACCAATTGGAAAGTCCTTGAAACTCAATATGTATTACTAAATGGTGACGCAGCCCAACCCCTAGCAACCTTACCAACAAAACCTTTATTTGATGTTGCTGTTGAAGCTAACAGATGGAAGACAGATGAAGGCAGAACATCATTAACGAATATAATAAAGCATGAACTATTTATTCTCCAATACGTTAGTACCAATACAGACTTATATGCGATTGGAGTCAATAACGGATTCGGTGGCGGATCTTACGGATATAACGACATAGTCACAGCAACTCCAGATACGAGCGTAAACCCATTTAGATATTGGGAAGATGAAAACGGAGTTGTCTTAAGCTACTTAAGTACTTTTAAATTTACTGCAGCAATGCCTACTCAGATATACGCTTATACTGCAGATGCAGATCCTTATACTGAATCTCTAGTCACACTATCAAGAGATCTTGAAATCAGACCAGGTTATAACACCTATATTGGCAGATTTGAAGCTAGTGAAGGAGATTTTGTTCTTGAATATGGATTCCTAATTTCGGATCAAGCAGAAATACTTACATTTGAAACTCCAGGTGTAACCGTTGTTCAAGCGAAGTCGGCACATCCTGAAACAAATGAGTTCGTTACAAGTTTTCCCATAACAAGTCATATGAGTGTTAGAGCTTATGTGGTTATTAAGGACTCTTATGAAAATGTTGTAGATATTTATAGCGAAGTTAATCATAGATATATTGAAGATATAGTTTATGAAACTGGATTTGAATCAGCTGAAGGATTCACAGCATCCACCACATACAATAGTACACTTACTCAAGGTCCAGCATTATCGCAATGGGAATTTTACTATGGTACATCATCTACAACTTCACCAATCTCCGGTACTCAATCTGCACAGATGCGTTGGTACACTACAGCCCCAGCTAATCTAGGATATGTCAAGAGTAATTTCTATTTTGACAATGTTGATTATGTAGAGTTTTTAGCTTCGAGTACATTAGGATTGAATGTTACCGTTAGTTATACATTAAACGGTACAGACTTTATTGGTGACCAATTATACACTTTGACAGGAACTCCTGAAGTTTATAAATACGTTCTACCAAAAACAAGTTCAGTATCACTAAAATTTACTGTAGCACTTCCTGATCCAATCCCAACCGGCACTTCAAGACTATATATCGATAATGTAAAAGCGTATTCGCTTTATAAGGGTGATGTCTTGGATGTTTATTACAGTAATGATAGTGTCGTCACTAACCAAGTAGTTAAACTTAATCAATTGATTAGTGATCCGAATCCAACCAAACTCGGATATACTTCTGATGGTTGGTATAGAAATTCATCATTTACTCCAGAATCAGAATGGGTATTCGAAGAAGATACAGTTTATGAAATTACCTGGTTATATATCAAGTGGTTGTTGAATGATTATACGATATCGTATACACTGAACGGTGGAACAAATGGTTCCAATCCAACAACTTATACTGTTGAAACAGAAACAATCACATTAGATCCAGCAACAAAGACTGGTTATACATTTGATGGTTGGTATAACAATAGTGAATTCACAGGAGATGCTGTAACAAGCATTCCAAAGGGATCAACTGGAAATATAACTTTATACGCTAAATTCACTGTTAATCAATATACGATTACATTCGATTCCAATGAAGGTAGTGCTGTATCAGCAATTACCCAGGACTTTGGATCAAGCGTTACTCAACCGAGTGATCCAACCCTAGCAGAGTATACATTTGAAGGTTGGTTCACTGATGACACAACATTCCTAAATGAATATACATTCACTACAATGCCCGCTCAAAATAATACACTTTATGCATATTGGGTAGCAGTTCCTGCCAACCAATCAACAGTTACATTTAATTCGAATGGTGGATCAGCAGTTACAGCTATCACTCAAGATGAGGGAACATCAGTATCTGCCCCAACAGACCCAACTAAAGCAGGTTATACATTTGCAGGTTGGAAACTTGGTAGTGAAGATAAATCATTCCCATTCAATATGCCAGCAGAAGATATTACACTAGATGCACAATGGACCATTGTTACATATTCAATAACGTATGAGTTAGATAGTGGAACGAATGGTGCTAACACTGATACCTATACTGTTACAACAGCAACAATTACCTTAATTGCTGCTACCAAAGACGGATATACATTTGGTGGTTGGTATGATAATAGTGGATTCACAGGAGATGCAGTAACAAGTATTGTTTTAGGATCTACAGGAAACGTAACTCTATATGCAAAATGGACAATAGCCATATCAGGACCTTTTGCAACTTATACATTCACACACATCACAACTAGCAGCTCAACTTCATATACCGATATCACGCTTAAAGCATCTCTTGATAACGGATTAACTGGCACTAATAAATTGGTTTCAACAACTGGGGTGTTAAGAACTTACCCTGGAAACGCCTCTAGTGGAACATATCAACAATCTACGCTACTTAAGATGGGAAATAGTACTAGTGGTGGAGTATTTACAATGAATTTTGCTGATGCAAATGTAACAAAAGTGATAATTTTTATTGAACCGTGGACCACAGTATCAAACTTCAATTTGACAATAAATACTTTATCAAAAGCAATTCCACAATCTGCAGGCGGTTCGTTAACTTATGAATTTGGAACCCCAACAAACACACTCGCATTCTCAACAAACGGTAGAGCGTTTATTTTTAGAATTGAATTATACTCGGAGTAACACCCCCCGTAGACACAACACCACCCGTCATAACCTTTGGGGCTACCCCACCGTTATCACATACTATGGGGGATCCAGATTGGGTGGAAGCAGCTTTATGTTCAGCAACAGATGATGTTGATGGACCAGTGACCTGTGATTATTCAGGTTACGTTGATAAGTCAATCGCAGGCAGTTATATCATTACTTACACAGCTATCGATTCCAGCAATAATGAAACAGTCATAGCTGTGACACACACAGTTATCGATGAATCTAACCCTGGAGGAGGAATAATCCTCACAGAATATTATGCCACTGTCGATGGATTGACCGGTCAAGCTTTAGTTCTTGAACTTAGAAGTATTATCAATACAGGCCTCACAAGAGTTACATATGGCGACACAAGATATATTCTCGATGAAACGGATGCAGATCCAAATAATTCCAGCAATCTGATTCTCCTATATTTAGGAACATCAGTATCCGGTGTATGGGATCTGGGAGTTACTTGGAATAGGGAACATGTATGGCCTCAATCTCTATTAGGAGTTCCAGCAGATAATGATACAAAGAATGCAGCTAGCGACTTACATAATCTAAAACCTGCTGATCCAAGTACCAATTCATCAAGAGGAAACAAATTTTACGATGTTGCTACTGACACAGATTCATATCTCCCTCGCGCAGAAGTCAGAGGAGACATTGCCAGAATTCTTCTTTACATGACTGTGATGTATGAAATATACACATTGGTTAATACAACACCGACAGTTTATCAAATGGCGATGCTCGATGTTTTACTTCAATGGAATCTCGATGATCCAGTGGATGATTTCGAAAGAAATCGAAACGAAGTCATATTTACCTATCAGCACAATAGAAATCCATTCATTGACTATCCAGAATTTGTGCCATTGATTTGGAACTAAATGATTAAAGTCCAAAGAACTCCATGAATCGATGGAGTGCTTTTCATTTCATCCTTATGATTTATCATATGAATATGTTACAATATTCATGAGTTTTTCCTATCATTATCATCTTTACTTTCAATATGGGAGATTAAAATGAAAAAGTTATTTATGATACTCTTACTTCTCTTCATTCTTTTTGGATGTGAAGAAACTACATTTATAGAACTAGATATGCCAGAAAACCTAAGGTTTACAGATGCCATCTATTTTGATGTTGTTGAACATGCGACGAGTTATGTCATCAAAATTGATGATGAAGAAGTCGTTGTTACTACCAATCGGTATGTCCTGACGGAAGAAGGAACATATAACGTTCGTGTCAAAGCGCGCGCTGATGGATATGTAGATTCAGTCTATACCAACATCCTTGTTGTGGAAGTTGATTTTACGTTCCCCATTCCAGAAGATGTAATCATCAATCCAGATCATTCGTTATCATGGAGTTCGATGAATGGAGCTACAGGTTATGTAGTTTTAGTGAATGGTGAACAACATAATACATCCTCAACCACCTTTGATTTATCTACTTTCTATCCTGGTGTCCTTGAAGTGCAGGTTAAAGCTGTTTATCCTTTAGGTTCATCCCTATATAGTACATTATTAGTGGATGAGGGGGGAGCAGAGATTGTTGGGACATTGAAATACAACTATTCAATCTATTCTAATTTTGATCTTGATGTTCTCTATTCATCATCATTTGTTTACATCAAAGATTATAGAGGTACGCTAGATAATACCCAGTATCAATATCTTTCCCAAACTGTCCAACTTGATGCTCTCTTTATCCAATCCTTATCCTTGGGTTACCAAACGTTCACCATTCTTACACTTCAAGGTTTTTACATTATTGACATAAATATCATCACCACGGAAAAACCGTATCTTATTAACAGCAGCGAAGTATTCACTGACTTCACTAAAAATCTAATCCTTACCTTCGAACTCTTTGATGGTTTCATCGGAACCCTCTCTGGAAACGACATCACAACTGATGATTACACCATTGATGGGAATACCATCGTGATTGATATCGATTACGTAGAAGCTAAATTTATTGCTGATGAAGAGAGAACAACACTCATCCTTGTCTATACACTAGAACAAGGAGATGACATCGTCATCGGGTATCTCTTCATTAAAGAATCTTAAAAACTCAAAAATAGAGCGTGAGTCCACGCTCTATTTCTTTCTTCATTTGTTGTGCATTACCTCTATTTATAGTATAATAAACGTTAAGGAAAGCAGGTATATAACATGAAATTTACAGATTTTAAGTATGAAAGACCTAATCTTGAACAGATCCAGAAGGAACTTGAAGAACAAATAGCAATCATTGGCGCAGGTCAAGATCTTGCTTCGGAAATCAAGGCTGTATACAAGGTATTTGCGATCAATGATAAGGTTGGTACATTAGGTACTCTTGTTTCCATCAGAAACAGTGTGGACACGACTGATGTATTTTATGAAAAAGAACAGGATTTCTTTGATGAACAAGGACCGCATCTCAGACAATATGAACAGCTGTTTTTAGAAAAACTTTTGGCATCTCCAAACCGTAAGGGATTAGAAAAAGAATTCGGTTCCCTGATGTTTTTGAGGGGTGAGCTTGCTAAGAAAACCTTCAAACCTGAAATCATTGGTGATCTTCAATTAGAAAATAAGTTATCCACAGAATATGGCAAGTTAGTCGCGTCCGCGAAGATTGAATTTCAAGGCGGAATCTATAACCTAAGCCAGATGGCTCCATTCTTACAGGATAAGAATAGAGAAGTCAGACATCAAGCCCAGCTTGCTGTCTCAAAATTCTTTGCTGATAACGAAAAGCAGTTTGATAGAATCTATGATGATATGGTCAAAGTGCGCAGCACCATCGCTAAAAAGCTTGGATATGAAAACTTCGTTCAATTGGGCTATGACAGATTCGGCAGAACAGATTACAGCGCTAAAGATGTAAAGACTTATAGAGATCAGATTTATTCGGATATCGTTCCTTTAGTCACTGAGCTTACGGATCGTAAAGCGAAGAGACTAGGTATTGAAAATCCTAAGTCTTATGATTTGGCATTATCCTTCTTATCAGGCAATCCGACTCCAAAAGGAGATCGTCAATGGCAGGTTGAAAGAGCGAAGAAGATGTATGATGAAATGTCACCCGAAACCTCTGAATTCTTTAATTTCATGTTAAACCATGAATTGCTTGATTTAGATTCCAAACCTGGTAAGCAGGGTGGAGGATATTGCACATATTTACCTGAATACCGTTCACCATTCATATTTGCCAACTTCAATGGCACATCTCATGACGTTGACGTATTAACCCATGAAGCGGGACATGCCTTTCAGGTGTATCAAAGCCGTGATTTACTTCCTGATTACCGCTGGCCAACCATGGAAGCTGCTGAAATCCATTCGATGAGCATGGAATTTCTTGCTTGGCCATGGATTGATCAATTCTTTTTGGAAGACACGAACAAATATAAGTTCAATCATCTTGCCGGAGCAGTTTCCTTCCTTCCCTATGGTGTGTTAGTGGATGAATTCCAACATGGAATTTATGAAAAACCAGAACTCACTCCAGATGAAAGAAAGACTTTATGGAGAACTTTAGAAAGAAAGTATATGCCTTTTAAAGATTATGGTGATGATGCCTTTATGGAAAAGGGTACTTACTGGTTCAGACAAGGTCATATCTTCGGTTCACCATTCTATTACATCGATTATACGCTTGCTCAAGTTTGCGCATTCCAATATTGGATCAAGCATCAGGCAAACAGAAAAGAAGCGCTTGAAAGTTACTTAAGCCTTTGCCGTCTTGGCGGGTCAAAGAGTTTCTTGGGTCTACTTGAATCCGCGAATTTAAAGAATCCATTTAAAAAGGGCACCGTCAAAGAAATCGTGAAACCCATCAGGGCTTATCTCGATAGCGTTGATGATTCAAAGTTATAACCTGATGAACATGCGATTCGCCCAAATGGGCCTTCAGCTCCTTTTAATCATTTCTTTCTTCTTCAACATCATGAATTATCATGTGGGAGATATTGAAATTCCGATTACTGGATTTGAAGCGATTTTCAAAAATGAATATTTCGTGATTGGCAACATCTTCTTAGTCATCATCTTGCTGGTTTCTGTTTTCCATCTAATCGCTGAAATCATCGCGGTTACGAAAATAGATCTTTATAAGAAGCTTGAAACGACATTGATGATGTTCATCAATCTACAGCTTTTGACAGGCATGCTGGTTGCCACCTTCCTTGGAACCTATCTTGAATTACTAGGGATCTTGATGATTGGTTTGATTGTCGCAAGCGCTTATTTAAAGCATAAATTCAAACTCTAAAGATTTTAAAAAAAGCCCGGGTAAGCGATTACCTGGGCTTTGATTATTTTTGTTACATCTTATTGAGTAACTTTGATTTTTGTTCTTGATAGTCTTGATCGTCAATCAATCCGCTGTTTCTTAAATCAAGCAGTTTTTTTAATTTCGCTTCGATTTGATCGGTAGAAATTTCTTGTTCCTGCTTGGATGATGCTTGAGCTTTTTTCAATGGATTTTCTACGATATCTCTCGATAAATCAGGTAGTAGATCATATAAGACTTCATAAAAATCAAAGGGAAGCAGATACTTGGTAATCATCCCTTGATCTTCTCTATACGCGATGACTGTTCTCCGTTCATCATGAACAATGAGCTTGCTTTCGATAGGATTTGTTTTGGATTGTCCCATCACGATTGCGCCGCCGATGCCGGCGATTTGTTCGCCTATAATTGCTCCAGCAACATTAGGTCCAGTGCTTCCACCACCGCTGATCTTGTTTTCGTAATACTTATCGCCGCTTGTGTAATAGTATTTGATTTTGCTGATTTGAAATTCACCAAGTCTGACTTCTTTTAGATTCTTATAGTTCTCATATGTTGGCATTTTGGGGAATAGCGAGATTTTTGTTGGAGAAAACCATACATAATATGGAACACCGAAAGATGAATTTTCATCGATTTCATATGGCTTATCTGGGATTGAAATTGATTTGGCAGCATTCACATAAGCTTGTAGCACATTTTCAAAATCTCTTACAATTTTATACTTGGTGGAATATGCACTGATGAAAGCCAAAGTGAAGATACCACCCATGATACCTATGATTGGTCCAGCAACACGCATATCTATGTCTGCTGTATTTTGAACTATGACAAAGATAACAGCAAATGAAACAGGAAACACAAACATTGGAACCTTTAGACCATTCATTTCCCGTTTGGGTTTCAACAAAACTGACTCAATATCCTTCTTACTGAATTCCATATGATCCTCCTGTAATTGAATTATTTCTAACTTTACCATCATTATACTGCTAAGATTTGAATGATTGCAGATAAATTCGTATTATCTATCGAATTGCATTACTTCCATAAAACATTGAAATGTCCAAACAATCGAGTATGCCGGATGAGCATAAAAAAATTCTCCATATTTAAGGAGAATTTTTGATTGATTTTATAATTATTTAACGTACTTGATGATGGAGTCAGCAACCATCATGCCATCATAGACCGCTTTAGAAATCTGAAGCTTTCCACCGATGATATCGCCAGCTGCAAATAATCCTTCAACATTGGTTTGATAGTTTTCATCAACAATCAAATTGTTTTTTTCAACCACCACGCCGAGCTTGCTTGCGAAGTCTACGGA
>DOYO01000102.1 GCA_003518475.1 Acholeplasmataceae bacterium | reverse complement strand
ACGTCCAAAAATACCGCCGATTCCCCGTTTATTTTCTGGGAACAAGCGAATATCGCTGAGTGTCTCTGGGAAGATAAAAGTAGAATCTACTGCATAAAAATGATCCCTTATCGTTTCATAATCCATGATGTCAACAGCATTGAAATTTGCATAGTTGTTACCAACTGTTCCGCGATCGAAGGCACGAACAGTTCCATAGTTAATTGCTGTATCAATTTTCACATACTGGGAAGAATCAATAACTACTGTTGCTCCAACTACTCCGCCAGCAACGTCTGTCGAACTGATTTGTCCATGATTCATCATGCGTCGCATGACAGATAATCCATAACCGATAACACCGCCAGCAGACGCATTAATGCCTGGTCGTTCTTCAGATGATGATCTGGTATAGACGCGAACAGAACCGCTTGTTAGCGCTGAATAGTACGTATTGTTATAAGATGGCACGACGACAGGCATGGTACTGTCAAATCTAAATGGGTTGGTAATACCTGAATTCATTGTTTGGTAAAGCGCAGTGGTGGAATAAATCGAAATGCTGATAGTAAGCGCTGAAATATCTCCATAATTGATACAGTTGGAAAGAATTGAATCTGAAATATCAGCAGTACCTGAAGATCCATATGCTGTAACAACGTTTCCGTATAACAACTCTCTGAAAATGGATAACCCTAAAATACCTCCGACACGCGAGAAGTTTTTTGATAATCCTATGATTGTTCCACTATTGCTGGAGTCATAAATTCTGGATTTTTTACTAACAACAGCTCCAGCGATACCACCTAAAACAGTACCATGACGGTATTTTGTTGTTGCACCGCCCAATTCAGAATCTGTATCGAAGGTGACGTTTGCAGTATCGACAGCACTTGTGTTTTCAAATCTAATGTCACCCATGTTCGCGGAGTCTTGAATATCCCCATCATTCAATGTGGCGATTCCTCCGACATAAACATTGGCATGACCTGATATACCGCTTACAGTAGGACTGTATCTTGATGTAATATCAGCGTTATTAATTGAATTGATGATACCTATGGTTGCAACCGGCATGTCTAGGGTACCGTTTGGATCCATGTTTCCTGAATTATTGAAATTGACGAATCCGCCAATGTAGATATTGTTTGCTGCTGTGAAGTTGGATTGGTTGGATATGATTCCAGCAACGGTGATTTCACCATTCACGACTCCATTCTTGATGTATTTTCCACTGGTGAGTGTTTGCGTAATCCCTGCGACATATAGTTGTTCTTGAACTGTGTTTGTACTTTGCATGGTTACGCCAAGAATATGGATATCTCCATCATAGGAAACATTCAAGTAGTCAATATTCAAAGATAGCGAAATACCGGCAAACGAGGTCGTCTGCGCTAAGGATTGGTTCTGATAGAGAATATTGCCATCATTTTCAACAAATCTCAATAAGGTTTGAGCATTGGTTGAACTATGGTAAACACCAGAATAGCTATAATTACCTACAATCACCATGTCAGCATCGTTTTTCGCTTGCGAAAGCGTTAACGTCGAACCGACATTATAGATCAATGTCGTATAGACAATGTTTGAAAAATCACCGATAATCGTGCCTGATGGCTGGGAAACCGTATAATATTCAAGGGTTCCTGTCGTTTCATTGAAGATATGAACAAATTCTACTTCCTCAGTATGGTTTGAAACAAGCACGCCTGCTGAAATAATGCTATTGGTTCCATTATTGACTAAATTGATATTTCCTTTATTTGTGAATTTACCAAAAGTATTGCTGAGCACGTATGCTGTTCCAGCACTCACGCCAATCACTCCACCAACATACTGGACTTCAGAAAATGAAGTGATAATTTCAGAAACTGATAACTCCCCTTCATTCGTTAGCAATCCTAAAACATGTTTGACATCTGCTGTGTTGGTGACCTTGCCAATGACACCACCTAAATAAATGGTTGGAGCGGTCGCACTCGTAATTGTCGTGGATACCGTACCGAAACCATTGACTGCAACCTTGTTATAGGCGTCCGTTAAAACTAGTTGTGTAACTCCGCTGGATCCAATCAAACCGCCAAAATAGTAGGTTGGATTGATGACAATATCTGATCTGAAGACATGATCATTATTTCCATTGATGTTTCCTTCTGCATAAATACCTGAAATCGTACCTGATGCGCTTCCAACAATGGATCCGACGTGGAATTCACCGAGCGTATCATGACCCAAATCAATATCAACATCCACTAAAACATTTCTAATAATTCCATCAACCAATTGTCCTGCAATTAAACCGACATAGGTTGTAACACTAGGATAGTCATCCGTTTCAGTGAGTGTAACACCAGCATTCAAAAAGAGCAAGTTATATACTTGTCCGCTTAATATACCGAATAAACCGCTATAATAGTTTTCTTGAACAATACCATTTGTGATGTTGATTCCGTATATGTATACATCATTGGAAATGCCTGCAAAAATGCCAGAGAATTCAACAGTCGGTGTCTTATAAGCATCGCTTGCAACAACACTCATGTCAACATTATCCATTAAGACATAACTCAGCTCACGGAATGGAGTTTGATTGGATTCTCTCGTATAATTCAACATCTTCGAGAAAGCAATCATGTCAAGCGCATCTTCTATAATGAAGTAATTGGTAACAGTAACATCATCGCCAACTGTATCAGAAAGTTCTATGTCCAACGAACCAGTGATTCTCGTTAGCCCCAATAAAGATGGATATTTAGGAGTTGGATCGCTTTCTGCAGGATAATAAAACCAACCTGTTCCGAGCACTGCGTTGGTAGTTCTAAGTTCTAGTGTCGTCATGCTGGTTGCATAAGCGTTTGGTGTCGTTATATTATAGGTGCTACCACTAATGGTTACAGATTCTTGATATAAAGTGTCGTCAAACGCCAGGTTAGCATAGGTTCCTGATGCATGATTTGTATAAAGTACTGGTTGAACACTGAAGCGTGAACCATAAGACGCATTCATCACAACTTTTGAAGCAAAATACGCATTATTAAATACGCCATAATTATCAAATAACACACCAGCTGCTTGACCTGCGGCTGCAACCATTCTAATCCCTGCTACAAGCGCAGTTGATCTTGTGTCAATTGCGTAAACGTGATTTACATTTCCAGTTTCAGTATTCAAACCTACAATGTTGGCTGCTTTAAAGAGTGTTTCATTTTCAAAGTTGAATTCAAAGGTCGGATTAATTAGTCCAAAGTTTTGAATGGTTCCCTCATTATAAGCAAACATCGCATAATATTCAGTATAAGCGACAGTAGTTTCAAATTCAGTACCCATGTTCAGCACTTCTGTCAACTGATTGTATCCTGAGAAATATAGATTTTCAATTTCAAATCCATGTCCGTCAAATGATCCCTTGAATGATTGTTCATAAGTGATTCCTTCAATTTCAAAATTGAAGCCGATCGGATTGAACTGTTTGGATTTCATGACTGAGTAGTCGATATCATTTCCAAGAACATAATCAAAGCTTAATAAGGTTTCAATCGCTTCTGAAGTCAGCTTTGTTTCATAAATGGTATATTTAAATTTATAGCTGACGTCAATAGAAAAACGATAAAGCTCTTCAGCTGTATCAATTCTGATAATCTTACCCCAAGTTGCCGGGTTGATTGCAACAATATTTGCTGAAATATCGCCGATGTCGCTTCTAAAATCAGTGTAGGAAATATAAACCTCATCCGGAAGATCTGGTGTCGGAAGAGAGTCGAAGGTGTGATCTGAAAATACACCAAAATTATCTTGTGCAGTCGGTTGGAAGTTGATATTGAATATTCTACTTCCAAAAACGAATGTGGCAAATAGTGCGAAAATTAAAATGAGGGATTTCTTGAGTATTCTTCTCATTACCAGGTACCTCCCCAAGGCGGATTTGCCATTTGCCAATTAATGACTGGAGCATTGTTCCCTGCTTGGATGCCTTCTACAAGGATTGCCAACTGTAATGAATAACCTACTGATTTTGTATCAAATTCCAGACCATCATATTCTTCGATGAAGCTTATTAATAATGGTTCAGATGTCATTTCTCTTTCTATCTTTTGAGGATAATAATAATAACCATCATTCAAATGATTGTCATACCACTCATCAAATCTGGTAACCACATCGTTTGAAGTGATTCCTCCAAGAGCAACTTCGGCATCATACAAATCATTATAGAGTGTTCCATTGACATCCCAGTGCCTTGCAAATGAATAATTGATTGGTTGGTCAACAATGGAAACTTCTCCGTAGTTCCCTTCGAAATCGAGCGTTGCAAGCGTTACTGCATCAATCAATGAAACTCTGAGATATGTATCTACTGTGCTATTTACAATGATATTGATTCTTAGGTTTGTAACAAAGTTATCAGCCTCGATATCAGAGACATCAATAAAATAAACACCTGATTTTGTTACCGACGATCCTGAGTTAAAAACAAAAAAATCAGGATCAAGGGTTGAACCATCGAGTATGATGTCATAGGATATATCGACTTTTGCAGCAGTCACGATAAATGAATCGGTTCTGTTGATTAAGACGAACCATGCGTAGCTGACCGTTCCAAGAACAACCAGCAAGATGACAGATATTGAAATGACTAATTTTCTATAATTGCTTTTCAATCTCATTTCCGCTCACCCGATCTATCATCATATAAATAAATATCAATCGTAAAGAGTATAGAGTCCATCAATAAGAAGTTCGCCATCTTGGAAGCCTGTACCAAAATCTGGAGTATAACCGTCGAAACCGATGGTGAACTCTATAACGACTAAATAACCAGCACCGATAGGTGTTGATTCAAGTATACCAACATTATTGATAATTTCCAACTCTTCACCATTCATTTCAGTATCAAATATGTTACTGAACCGATAATCGTTAAGAGGAACTCCAAGATAGTCAACAGTTGTTTCGTTGAGTCTATCTAAACCGATCTGCTGCACGAGATAAGAATTGCCTAATGCAAGATCTGTGCTGGATGCATACCAGGTCAAGGTGACGAGACCAGATTCGATAAAGAAGAAATCAGTTAAGTCATATTCAATATCGGATACACTCGCGCGTATGTTCATTAATGTAATTTCGATGTTTAAATCTGGAGTGCCCAAAGTATTTCCATTTTGGACAGTCAATCTAAGCGCAATCTCATCTCCTGGAAGCGAGCTGTTTAAATAAGCATTGATATCAGCCGGCTGTTCAAAAGATTCATAGCTTCCGCCATTCTTTCCATATTCCATCAGTAAATCGACATTGCGTTCGATAATGCTTGCATTTACTGGTTGAACGGTGTTTTCGTTTGAAAGAGTGAACCAAGCGTAAACAACTGCGCCAAACATAAAGATTGATGAGATTAACATGATCACTGCGAGAACCATTTGTTTCATAGCTTGAATTCCTCCTTCTTTTTAGATTTTAAAATTTGAATGTTGTTCATAAAACATAAAAGCCAGCGAACTTCTTTTTAGAAGTGCAACTGGCTACCATTTGAAAGGCCCTTTAGTTTTGCGTCACTAGGTTTCCCTAGCTTTGCCAAAAGTCAAAAAGTGAAAACGCGATACTTTCCACAAGTATTCAGTTTAAGATACAAAAAACCAGTTATACTTCATACGAAGTGCAACTGGCTACCATGTTTCAGGCCCTATAGCTTTGCGTCGCTAGATTTCTCTAGTTTTGCCAAATTTTTGTATGATTTTATATATATATTTATATATATAGAACTACAATTTTATTATATATCTTTTTGTCAATGATGTCAACAATTTTTACTTCATTTTGTTTGATTTTTTTGCTTTTCTTCTGCGAGTATTTCTTCGTATATTTTTTTCTTTTCCGCTTCAATTAAAGCTTCCATTTCATCAAGATGTTTTTGATCATCAAGTTTCTTCTTTTCTTCTTGAATCGTCTTCATGATGTGAACAATTTCTAGAATCAACATCACTAATATGATGAAGAACAAGATGAGGAAAATGAAACCTCTGCTGCTGAACATGAGAATCACGATGGGTCTGAGTAAACTGATTTTACTGCTGTATGTCCCTTGATATTCTGATTCCAGAACACTGCCTGAATCCGGTTGCGGATTGGTGATCGGGTTATCTCCCTGGGTAATCAATTCGCCGTTATCTTCAATATCGATGACACGGTGGATGATGAGTGCGTTCAGTCCGCTGATCTGGCTCTGAAAGACAACAATATCACCAATCTCAACTTCGTTAAATGATCCTTTTTTTATGATTGCGATATCACCTGGAAAGAGTGAATCTTCAAGAGTGCCTTCCATGGATGAGGTTGGGATGATTGAAAATGAATAATTTCCGATATAAAGCAGCTTATTATTTTTAGTTGCCGTCGTTCCAAGCACCATGATGGTGATGGAAAGTACGAAGATGAGGATTGAGATGGTCGTAATGATGATAGCGAATATTTTTTTCATTGTCTTCACCTTCAATAATACATTTCACTGACTATGATTGTTTTTTTATCTCGTTAATTTTTTCTTTTGTTGATTCTTGAATTTTCTCTTTTTCTTGTTTGATTCGTGCTTTTGATTTTTTCGCTAGCCGCGCCTTTTCTTGTTCAAGTTTGTTTTTCTCAATCTGACGCTGTTTTTTGATCAATTCGGCAATTCTTTGTTTTTCTTTTTGCTGTCTGTCTTTGATTTTTTTCATTTCAATGACATATTGATCTCTGGCACGTTTCTTTTCTAGTTCAATGATTGCTTTTTCTTGTTCCTTAATGCGTTTTTCTTCGTCTTTGAGTTTCTGTTGGAATTCTTTTTGTTCACTGGCCAGCATTTCACGCTGATCAGATACATACTTCAAATGTTCATCCAATATTTCTTGATTTTTCTCTAAATTTTGACGTTCAAGCTTGATATGTTCTTCGATTGCGAGCTTCTTTGAAGTGTCAATCGCTTTTCTCTTTAGTTCTTTTGATAATTCTTTATCGAGTTTTTCGATTTGTCTAAGCATCCGTTTTTCCAAGCGAATGGCGTTATTATAATCGATTTCCTTGACTTCACGGATGATTCTGGCGACTTTTGCTTTATCTTTTGTTTTGATAATTTCAGCATCTAGATCAACTTTTTGAAGTTGATTGAATATTTGATCTTCTGGGTTCACTTCTGTTTCAAATTCAAAGTAGGATTGATACAAGGCATTCGAAATTGCGATGGTGTCCTTTAAGGCTTTTCTTAATCCGACATCATAGGAACCGGCTGCTTCCAAGTTTGATTCTAGTTTTTCTTTAAAGAGATTGGTCGCTTGCTCCAAATAATACTGATTTATTTGTGTGTCTTCAACAACAAACGGATCGGGTTGCTTGACGATGTCGTCAAGATTCTTCTTGATGATTTTGGGGCTGCGTTTCTTATATTCCATGACGTCTACATATTGATAAAGGTCTTCAAGTGCTTTTTGATTGGCGTAGATGTGTGCGAATGTCGTCAGTGCCATCTGATTGACATTCTTCATATAGTATCTGTCAAATGACATATTTTGTTCTTTAACATCAATGTCAAAGTCCAGTGTATTGTATTTATCTAGATATAACCATAAGATGTAGCAGTTTTTGTAATCGACGTTCTTTAAAAGGATTTGGGTTTTCATGATGGGTGGAACGACTGGTTTCGCGCGTTTCAATTCATTCATGAATATGCTTTCTCTTAGTCCGTTTACCTGTTTTAATAAATGGGAAATTCTGTTCAAGAGGGCATGGTTTGAACTTTCACTCTTCAAATCATCTAAGTCTTCCTTTAAGGTGACATCGATATTCATGTCAACAATCGTCTCACGGATTGTAAACTTAGATAAAAGTTGGAAATGCTTCTTTTCATACGACTCAACATTGCTTTTGACAAGGTTGTATCTGTTGTTGACAAAGCTGAATAAGCGGTCAATCAACGTCTTGATGAAGCGGTTTTCATAAATACCATATTCGATTTCTGCCTGAGTGGTGAGTATCTTGTGCGGTATAACTTCGTTATTCGCTCTAATCTCTTTAATGAGGTGCGTATTTGCAGCCAAGTGTCTGACAGAATCCGAATTGGTCTTCTTCGCCTTTTCGATTGCTGTTACTTCCTGGTCATACCTCAGTCCTGACTTAGCATTTTTGGTAATCTTATCCAAACTGGGGAAATATGATTCAATCGTACCGATCCAGTCTTCATGGAATGTTTTGATTTCCGATACTGATTTTTGATATAATGTGCTTTCTCCTGAGAGAAATGCTTGATAAAAGACATTTGGGAAATCTTCATTTTTCTCAAGTTCATAGTAAGTGTCATTCAGCAACTGATGAAATTTCTTTAGATCACTTGTCTTTTTCATGCATTACTCCTTGCTAGAACTGCTTCTTGATGTTAGATAAGTATGCTTGGCATTCCACAAACGCATTCTTACCAAATAACCGGTCTAATAAAGCGGATAAATCATTGATTTCGTTCTGTAAGAAAGGCAGGTTCAAACTTTCAAACTTTCTAAATATTTTTCTTGCTACCATATAGTCAAGGCCTTCATATTCAGATCCGCCGCATGCGACATAAACAGGCACGAATGCTCTGATTTGTTTCATGATACGGTTACCGAATGTAACCTTCATATTCTTTGTTATGAATTGATCTAGCTTCTCAAGGTTTTCCAATGCTTTTAAGCTTAATGCATTATCCTTGTTCGCCACTCTGAATAAATCATTTAAGTAATCATAGCTGAATGTGACGCCATCTGTCTGCGGAGCATCAATGTATGCTGCTTTCGCATTGATTTCAATTGGAGTCGCACGGTCATAAACCTTATCGGTAATGGTAAATGTGGAGTCATCTTTATTTGCTGTACCGATAAACCACACGTTCTGTGGTAATAGTATTTTACCATTTTTAAAATTCTTTGGATCTCCAGGCTGGTTATCAGGGACAATATCAATCAACCATGCATCTGGATCAGGCATTTCCAAGAGGGAGAGCAACTCAGCGAAATAATACTCAACACGCGCCAAGTTCATTTCATCTAAGACCACGATGCAAATGTCATCACGGTATGTAGCTTCATAAATAGACTTTAAAAAGTCTGTTTCATTAAATTTCTTCGTAAATTCGTTTAAGTAACCAATCATTTCTGCACGATCTCTCCATGAGGGTTGTACAGCGATGATGGATGAATCATGACTGAAAAATTTTCCCATTGCGTATGGCAATGAGGTTTTACCAGTACCGGATATACCTTCAAGAATCATCGTCTTTGAGGTCGCCATGCCGGCAAAAAAAGCTGAAATGATCTTTCGATCATAGAATAAGCCTAATTTTGATGCTGAGAAGTTGATAAATCTGGAAACCAATTCTCTCAGATTAATCATATCTTCGTCTTTCATGTGGATTGCTGTCACTGTATTATCATATTCTTTATCCACTTGAATCAATTTAACAAAGCGTGAAGGTCCAAGATATTCTTCTTTTTTGTTTTCTCGATCATATGATATGGGCTTACCGCTTTCATCTGCAGCTGCACCGCCCAATTTTTGAATCTGTAATGCCAATATTTTATTCTTTTCATCTATTAATTCGATTGTTTTTGTATTTAAGAATGTGATTTCTTCTAGAAGTTCTTCTTTTTCAAATTCTTTCTTGGAGAACTTGATATATTTCGTAATCAGTTGCCATAATTTTAAAACAACGAAAACAAGGAATGCAAGATTGATGACGAGAACGACAAAAGCCATCACCCAGTCGAGTAATGTAAAGCTTCCACTTGCTGCGCTGAACTTTTGAAAAAACTCTACAACTCCATTAAATAACAAATCGGCAAACGCTTCAAACAATGCTTTGAAAAATTTACCGATATTTGCAAAGAAATCTCTAATGAAGTTTATGTAGTAACGAGCAAACTCTACCATAAACTCTCCTTATGTTTTCATTGACTTGATTTTATTATTTGTTTTTTTCTTCTTGTTCCTTTTTGAGCTCAGCAATAATCTGCTGACGAATCTTTTCTTTTTCGACTTCAAGATCAACGACTGCCTGTTCTTTATCCTTGGCATATAATTCGTCCATCTTCTGCTTATTCAAAACATAGATGTTTCTTCCAAGCATAACGCCTTCAAAGATCAGCATCAACGCTACTGGTAAAATCACAAATAATGCAAATCCAGCCGGTGTCTGCAAATATTTCAGTGCCTGACCTGCGCCACTCCACTTGGATTGATATAATGCAAGAGCTTCAGAAATATGGATTGGCTGATCATCTGGTGCACCTACCTTGTCACCTCTGGTAACAAAGAAAGTTTCTCCATCCAATTCAAAAACCTGAATAATTCTATGCGTTATAAACCCAGCGATACCTAAACCCTCTATTTCTAGATTGTAATAAGTAATGATGTCGCCTACTTCTAATTGTAACCTACTTTCGTCATCTAGTAGCTTAACAAATATTAAATCTTCAACTTTAAATGAATTTTCTTGATCTCCATCCATTGAATCGGTGAGTACAGAAACAAATCCGTTACCAAAAACATTGGCGATATCGTTTTTTTCTTTAAGCTTCATATTAGCGATGGAAAACAGTACCAAAAGCACAATTAAAGCATAAAAAACAGTATTAAGAGATATCTTTAATATTCTGATTACTAATTTCGGGTTTTTCTTGTCCATGTGATCCCCGCTTTGGTGGTGTTTGACTTCTATCCATCCAAGATGGATGGTAAGTGCACCTTTTGGAAAGTGCACTTACCAGACTAGAAG
>DOYO01000078.1:7177-9796 GCA_003518475.1 Acholeplasmataceae bacterium | reverse complement strand
TTTATATAAATCCTCTGATTACACCATGGAAATCATCTATCACGTCTATCCTCAAGACATCTATAAGTTCATTGAACTCTTGAAGGAATATGCAAAAACTCAAACAAATCCTTAATTGATAAACTGAAAAAAATAATCTAATGATGACAAAACATGCGTCTTTTGGCGCATGTTCTTTTTTTCATCCCATATCTATGATATGTTAGAGTTGTATAATATTGTTGAGGTGTCCAAATGAAGATTATCACATGCATCAAGCAGGTTCCAGCATCATCTAATGTCCAAGTTGATCCAAAGACTGGCGTCTTAATCAGAGATGGAAACAATGTCAAAATGAACCCTTTTGATCTATATGCGCTAGAAACTGCGTATTTCATCAAAAATGGAAAGCCAGAAACGACAATCCATTCCATCACCATGGGACCATCAAGCGCGACTGCAGTTTTAAAAGAAGCGCTTTATATGGGCTCAGATGAAGCGACGCTCATCAGCGACAGAAGATTCGCTGGCGCGGATGTTTTAGCGACTTCTTACACATTAAGCCAATTGATTACCCATATCAAGGATTATGATCTCATCATCTGCGGCAAGCAGACGACAGATGGGGATACAGCGCAGGTCGGTCCCGAAATCGCTGAATTTTTAGGCATTCCCCATGTTCCTTATGTCAAAGAAATCATTCAAGTCAAAGAACATTCCATCATCATCAAAAGCGGGTATGATCATCACGATGAAACCGTTGAAGTTCAATATCCTTGTTTGATTACCGTGGATAAGGGCGTGAATGTCCCAAGACTGCCAAGCTATAGAAGAAAACTGTTGATGGATTCCTATAAGATCAATATGGTATCTTTAAAGGACTTAAAGGATCAAAATCCAGATCATTACGGCTTGAACGGATCACCCACACAAGTCGATGAAATATTTCCACCGATTAAAAGAACAGAAGCAGTTCAGCTCAAGGGAACATCCAAAGAGCTCAGCAAGCAATTGTTCGATATTCTAAAAGAAAGTAAATTCATATAGGTGATTCGATGAGCTATATTAAAGTTAACCAAGATAAAGTCACAGATGAAATCGCTAAACAGCTTTTAGATATCTGTCCATTCAACGCATTTGATTATACAGATGCGTACTTATCCATCAACGCATCCTGCAAGATCTGCAAGGTCTGCGTGAAAAAAGGACCTGAAGGTGTTTGTGAATTCATTGAAACAAAACAGAAACAAATCGATAAGAGCGCCTATAAGGGGATTGCTGTTTATATTGAACAAAGAAACAATGAAGCACATCCCGTTTCTTGGGAACTGATTGGAAAAGCGAAGGAACTTTCACTGAAAACGAAAGAGCCTGTGTTCGCAATCGTCATCGGAAACGATGTAGCAAAGATTGCTGAAACAGCCTTAACTTATGGTGTTGATCAGGTCTTCATGTATGAGGATCCTTACTTTAAAGATTTCAATGTGGAACTCTATACGAATGTGATTGATGCATTCTATCAAAAATATCAAAATAACGTTATATTGTTTGGAAGCACGCCACAGGGAAGATCATTCGCTCCGAAGGTTGCAGCAAGACTTAAAACTGGGCTCACTGCAGACTGCACGATGCTAGATATCAAGGAATCAGGAGAACTGCTTCAGATCAGACCTGCATTCGGTGGGAATATCATGGCGAAAATCAATACGCCGAATCATAGGCCCCAGATGGCGACGATCCGGTATAAGATGTTTAATAAACCAGAAATTGTTTCGCCATTCGGTGTCATCCATCATGAAGATACAAAGACTATACTAAAAAATACTGGGATAAAGATTATTGAAAGTTACGATAAACCGAGGGTTTCAGATATCGGAGATGCTGAAATCATCATTGCTGTCGGCAGAGCATTCAAGAAACAAAAAGATTTGGAACTGATTGAACCATTAAGAAAGAGACTCAATGCAGAAATAGGATGTACCAGACCGCTCATTGAAAATGGCTGGTTTGATGCGAGAAAACAAATCGGACTGTCAGGCAGAACCGTTAAACCAAAACTGATTATTAACTTAGGGGTCAGCGGAGCAGTACAATTCATTGAAGGCATGAAACAATCTGAGTTGATCATCTCTGTCAATAGCGATCCCAACAACAAGCTCTTTGATATCAGTCATTATTCCATTGTCGGAGATATCTATCAGGTCTTGCCGGAACTAAATTTATTGATCGATAAAATCATGGAGGAAAATCATGGACTATAAGAAAATGAATCATGCGGATTTTAACTTCCTAAAAACACTCCTTGGATTAGAACAAGTCACAACCTTGGGGCATATAGAAAAAGATTATTCCCATGACGAATTGGGAACAGTATTCGGTCATCCAGAAGCCCATGTCATCGTCAAAAACAAAGCTCAAATTCAAAGTATCATGAAGTACGCATATGAACAAAATATACCCGTCACCGTTCGCGGAAGCGGAACAGGATTAGTCGGAGCATGCGTTCCTTTATTTGGTGGAATCTTATTAGATACATCCAAAATGAATCAAATCATCGAGCTCGATAAAACCAATCTGACGCTTCGTGTCGAACCAGGTGTCTTACTTCTAGATATCTATGAACATGTTGAAAAAGAAGGT
>DOYO01000078.1:2106-7117 GCA_003518475.1 Acholeplasmataceae bacterium | reverse complement strand
ATTATCGGATCTGAAGGAACGTTGGGAATCATCGTTGAAGCGACCTTGAAACTCATTCCCAAACCAAAGAAAACAGTATCTTTGCTTGTTCCATTCTTGAATAGGGAAGATGCGATTGCTGCAGCTCCAAGATTGATCATGGATCACGTGATTCCGACTGCTGTTGAATTCCTTGAAAAACAAGCGCTCCAATACAGTGAAGAATTCTTAGGCAAGAAAATCCCACATAATAATTTTGAAGCTTATCTCTTGATTTCCTATGATGGAAATAACGAACAGGCGATTCAAGAGGATATTGAAATCGCGAGCAATTTATGCATCAACAAGTATAACGCGATTGATGTATTCTTAGTGGATACGGAAGAACGCAGAAGCGCAGTTTGGAATGTCAGAGGCGGCTTCCTGGAAGCCATCAAATCCTCAACCTCCCAAATTGATGAGTGCGATGTGGTTTTACCAAGAGCGCACATCTCGGAATTTCTTGCATACACAAGAGAATTGAGTGCCAAGCTTGGGGTGAGAATCCCTTATTTCGGACATGTCGGAGACGGCAATCTCCATATATATTTCTGCAAGGATAACCTATCGGATGCAGACTGGAAATCCAAGGTTGATGAAGGATTTGAGTTAATGTATGACAAAGCGTTTTCCTTTGGCGGTTTAGTTTCCGGAGAACATGGCATCGGTTATGCGAAACGGATTTATATGGAAAAGCTTTTGGGTGCGAAGCAGATGGAAATCATGCGGGGCATCAAGAAGACATTCGATCCAAAAAACATCCTCAATCCAGGTAAAGTAATTTAACTGTTCTTGAATTCATTTTTCATTTTATATATTCAAATGGGCTTGGCGACAAGCCCTTTACTTTAATCAAATCGATATCAATGTTATGCATTTCTTTTTGTGATATAATGTAACTGAAAACACTTACAGAATTAAAAAAACTACATCAGAGGTGATTGAAATTAGCGTAATGTTGAACATGTTGAAATATAAGGAAGACTTGAGCATGGCTGAACGTGTTGTTTTAGATTACTTAATCGAAAACAAGGCAGTCCTCAAGGATTTTAGCGTTGAAAAAATCGCTGAAGCCGCTTATACCTCTCCTGCATCTGTTGTCAGAATGTGCAAGAAGCTGGGTTATAAGGGATTCAAGGATTTTAAAATTGATTTTATTTTAGCGAATGCAAAGGTAGAAATACCTGAAAATAAAGAATATGCNNATCATGCACGCCAGAAAGATTTTAATTTTCGGCAAGGGTTCTTCATACTTGGTCTGCAAGGATTTAGAAATGAAGTTAAGAAGAATCAACAAGTTCTGTATCGCGCAGGGTGAGTCTCATGAACAGCTAGTGGATGCTTCCTTCATCAATCAAAAGGATGTCATCATCTTTATTTCCAACTCAGGCAAAACCAAGGAAATTATCAGTGCGGCACTGGTTGCTAAGGAAAATAAAGCTAAAATCATCAGTATTACCAAATTAGGAGCTTCCATGCTCGCAGAATTATCAGATATCGTCCTTTATACATCATCACTGGAAGGCGAATTCAGAAGTGCGGCGATGACATCTAGAATCTCACAGTTCTGCATGGTGGATGCGTTATTCGCGCATTGTGCGTATACGGACATCGATAGATCAGTTCGCACACTAGAAACAACCTATAGGACATTCCAAAAATACAAGAGATAAAGACAATAGACATGAGGACGATATCCCATGTCTTTTTTGTCTTTTATGAGCACTTCCTATTCTTTTAAAATTTGAAAAAAAAAATCTAAACATGAACTTGCTATAGTTTTAAAAACTATATCAACTATAATATGGGTAATGATAGGTGAACACATGAAGAAACTAGCCTTAGGCATTATGAGTGGTACTTCCCTGGACGGCATCGATTGTCTGATTGCAGAAATCGAAGGGACATCCACGCATACAAAAATTAAACCCATTGCATTCAAGACCTATCCATTTGAAGAGAAACTTCTAAACTCCATAAAAAGAGCGTTCACCAACGATCAAAGCTCATCCGCACTGCTGTGCAGTCTGAACTTTGAATTAGGCGAAGCCTTTGCAAGCGCTGCCAAGCGCTTGGTTGAAGAAGCACATCTAAAGATGGATGATATTGATTTTATTGCGTCCCATGGTCAAACAATCTACCATATCGCTGAACCTAGTGATGGCTTTAT
This sequence comes from Acholeplasmataceae bacterium, assembly GCA_003518475.1. Taxonomy (GTDB): domain Bacteria; phylum Bacillota_I; class Bacilli_A; order Acholeplasmatales; family Acholeplasmataceae; genus Peloplasma. The sequence goes on along the minus strand of DOYO01000078.1, from coordinate 4,929 downwards.
TAAGTCATCTTTGCAGTTGGGTGAAGGCGCAGTGATTGCGAATTTGTGCAATACGACGGTTGTTTCTAATTTTAGGACAGCTGACATCGCAGCGGGCGGACAAGGAGCTCCGCTTGTTCCATTTGCGGATTATATTTTATTCACCAGCCCTTTAAGAAGTCGAGCAATCCATAATATCGGCGGTATCGCCAATCAGACGGTCCTACCGAAAGCAGGTCGTTTGGATGATGTTTTCGCATTCGATTCCGGTCCTGGAAATATGATGATTGATTATGCCATGAAGACACTTTATGGAAAACCATTTGATCAAAATGGAGATATTGCAAAATCTGGATCCATCATCTCAAGCATGATGAATGAACTATTCAATAATCCATACTTCAAAAAGATTCCACCAAAATCAACCGGAAGAGAATTATTCGGTGATTCCTACACAGACATGATCATCAAGAAGTATGAACATCATGAAAAAAAGGATATCATTTCAACCCTGACACATTTTACTTCAAGAACCATCATTGACTCCTATAAAGACTTTGTATTTCCTAAGATTCAATTGGATGAAATCATCTTCTCAGGCGGAGGATCATATAACAGTTTTTTAATTGAAACAATAGCTTCAGGACTTCCAGGCATTTCCATTAGAAAATTAGAAGATCTTGGATACGACAGCGCATCCAAGGAAGCTCTCGCATTCATTATTTTAGGCAATGAAACCTTGAATCATCAACCCTCCAACGTCAAAAGTGCGACTGGAGCTAAGAAACATGTCATTTTAGGTCAAATCAATGACGTATTCAAAGGAAACGATTAGCAGGAGGATTTTTATGAAATATATCATGGCATATGATGGCGGCGGAACGAAAACTCATTTAGGAGTATTTGATGAACTCGGACATCTCTTATACGAACAAATCGGATTGGGCTGCAATCATACATCCTCTGATGGTTACCGCTTTAAAATAGTCATAGAAACTTTATTTTTAGATGCGCTTTCCGCTCTTCACCTCAATAAAGAACAAATTGACTTTATCTTTTTAGGCTTATCAGGCGCAGATTTGCCATCTGACTTTGAAATACTCAATCAAGCCTGCAAGGAAATATTCTCACCCATCCCATTCAAGGTTGATAATGATGCTTGGATCGTGATGAGAAGCGGACTTGAATCACCATACGGTGCAGTCGCCATCTCCGGAACCGGAACCAACTCGGCAGCCATGAACAAATCCGGTAAAAAAGCGATTCTAAGATCTTTAGGCTATACCTTAGGCATTTATGGCGGAGGTTTAGATATCGCAAGAGAAGGACTTCATTACGCCTTTAGGGCAGATGAACTCACCTATATGGAAACGATGCTTAGAACAGAAATACCGAAGCTTTTAGGGAAGAAAGATATGAATGAAGTCGTTGACCTCTTCTACCCTTCAACGAAAATCACGAAACAGCAGTTTGGAGAAATTACCGCGCTTGTTCATGAATGCGCAGATAAAAAAGACAGGGTCTCCATCGATATCTTAATCAAAATTGGAACTTGCATCGCTGAACAGACTGCTGGTGTCATGAAGCAAGTCAAGATTGATCACGAAGAAGTGCCTGTCGTGATCGGTGGCAGAGTGCTCTCCTCCAAATCTCCTTATCTGATTGGCGCGTTCACGAAAACGATTCAATCGATCTGTCCAAAATGCTATATCGTCAAACCTAAATATAAACCTGTTGTTGGAGCTTATCTGTTCGCACTCGATGAACTCAAGATCAAGCAGGATGATATCATTGATAAAAATTTGAATGAAAGCGGAGTGACCTTATGAAAAACGGATTAAAAATAGTAACCATCGGCGGAGGATCTTCCTACACGCCAGAACTGATTGAAGGATTCATCAAACGCTATCAGGAACTTCCAATCTCCGAAATTTGGCTTGTCGATATTGAAGAAGGAAAAAAGAAATTAGAAATCGTTGGAGCGCTAGCGAAGCGTATGGTTGAAAAATCAGGACTCCCCATCACCGTCCATCTAACCTTGAACCGAAGAGAAGCTTTAGTGGATGCTGATTTCGTCACGACTCAACTCCGCGTCGGTCAGCTTGATGCTAGAATCCTCGATGAACGGATTCCTGCGAAATACGGCATGCTCGGTCAGGAAACCAACGGTGCAGGCGGTTTATTCAAGGCACTCAGAACTGTTCCAGTCATCTTTGACATCATCAGCGACATGAAAGAATTATGTGAACATGCATGGCTGATCAACTTCACGAATCCTGCTGGAATCGTGAGCGAATCCGTCTTCAGATATGCCGATTTCGAACGTTATATCGGCGTTTGCAACGTTCCAATCAACATGACCAAGCATTTCGCGGAAGTCTTAAAAGTCAAAGATAAAGAAATCGTTCCTTATATCGCAGGACTCAATCATATGTCCTATGTTTTAAACGTATTTTATAAAAATAAAGACAGACTCCCAGAAATCATTGAAAAGATCAAGGAAAGCCAGATGACGATGAACAACATCGATCCATTGGCATGGAAATATGAATTCATCAAGGAACTTGGTGTATATCCAAGTCCTTATCACAAGTATTTTTATTACTACGATGAAATGTTTGCTAAATTCATGAAGTCCTATGAGGCTGGAGAAACAAGAGCTGAGCTCGTGAAGAAGCTTGAAGCGACATTGTTTGAAAAGTATCAGGATGTAGAGCTGAAGGAAAAACCTAAAGAGTTAGAGAGCCGCGGTGGAGCGTACTATAGCGATGTCGCTTGCAGCGTCATCAGCTCCATCTATAACGACACCAGAGACTATCAGGTTGTCAATACAGTCAATAACGG
>DOYO01000078.1:0-2070 GCA_003518475.1 Acholeplasmataceae bacterium | reverse complement strand
AAAAAAGCGTTGCTCGCCCTCCAAATTCATCCTGCGACTACATCAATTACAACCGCAGAAAAGGTGTTCAATGAACTTTTAGTCGCACACAAGAAATATTTGGGATACTATGACGGAGAAAAATTATGAAACTATATAAGTTTAAAAACCCGGATCAACCGATCTGTTACTATCAGACCGAGAAACAAATAGAAATACCAGAAGACTTTCAAGCGAAGGATTTTAGAGCGCTTTGGGTATCCAATGTTGTGAATATTGACCTTCCAACGACTGAAGATATTGAAACATATCAGAAAAAAGTCATTGAAATGCTGGATACATGCACGAGCTATAACATCAATGCCATCTTTTTCCAGGTACGTACGACCAATGATGCTTTTTATGCATCCAAGCTCAATCCTTATTCCAGATATCTGACAGGCAAGGAAGGTAGAAAACCTCCCTTTGATGTCATGAANNGCTGAAGAATATTTAAAGGCGTGCGACGATTTAAACTTTGCAAAACAACGTCCTGATTTGATTGTTTTAGATAAGAAGGGTCAAATCATCTTGAATCCTGCGAAACAGGAAGTCAAGGAGTTCATCATCAAATCGATGGTGGAAATTGCTGAGAATTATGATGTAGCCGGTATTCATTTCGATGATTATTTTTATCCTTATGCAGGACTTGACGATAAGATCAATGATTTGGAAGAATTTGAACAGAGAACAGATGTATCGATGACACTTGGAGATTTCAGAAGACAAAATGTCACGGATGTTATCAAGGGTGTCCATGATGCATTAAAGAAGTCATCTCCTAAAGTCAAATTCGGAGTCAGTCCTTTTGGAATCTGGAAGAACAAAGCGAATGATCCAAAAGGATCGAACACTGATCCTAAATGCAGCCAAAGCTATGACAATCAATACGCGGATGCTTATTTATGGGTTAAAGAAGGATACATCGATTATATCGTTCCACAGATCTATTGGGAATTCGGTCACGCAATTGCTCCATTTGCTGATATTTTGGAATGGTGGGTACATCTATTGAAGGATTCCAAGATTGATTTATATATTGGACATGGCGCTTACCGGTTGGGAAATGAAGGCGAATTCGAAAATCCTTTCGAAATTGTCAATCAATTAAAATATGCAAATCAATATCCTGTTGTGAAGGGCAATGTCTTTTTCACTTACAAGACATTTATCAATAAAGATAAGTCTGAAAAGGGAATGAATGAACTTAAAAAATTACTGACAAGGCGGGTTTAAGATGAAAAATATAAAGAGACTGTTCATGGCATTGATGGTGATCATCAGCGTTCTTCTCATTCAAGTGGATCTTGTTCATGCAAGTACCACACTTGAAGCATTGACGCGAGATGGATCTAGTGTTTATCACTACAACACATCAGATCCAGTCATGATACCAACAACCTACGCTGAACAAACTCATGAGTTTAGAGCAACCTGGGTAGCGACCGTATTTTCTTTGAATATGCCGCTGCACACCAGTGAAACACAATATAAAGCAGCTTATAATGAACTTTTAGATCGTGTGATCGCGAAAAATATGAACGCGATCCTCTTTCAGGTTAGACCGCAAAATGATGCATTTTATGAATCGGATTATGCACAGTTTTCGAAATGGCTGACAGGAGTTGAAGGTGGAGATCCAGGATGGGACGTCATGGAGTATTTAGTGACCAGAGCTCATGAGCGCGGTATTGAATTCCATGCTTGGCTCAATCCTTACAGAGTCGGGAATTCCACACTGAGTAAAACAAATTTCATCAACACGCTTCATGAGCAGAACTTCGCACGCGTGAATCCTGATTTAGTCGTATCAGGAAATCCGGATGGAAATGGGTTGAATCCATATATTTTAAATCCAGGTGAACCGCTTGTAAAGGAATACATCAGAAATGTTGTTACTGAGTTAATCACTTTATATGATGTTGATGGTATTCATTTTGACGATTACTTTTATCCATATTCAGGCATGAGCGCGGATACCGCAACTTATGATACCTATAAGCTTCCAGGTCAAACCATCTCCGATTGGAGAAGGGAGAACGTCAATGATGT
>DOYO01000002.1 GCA_003518475.1 Acholeplasmataceae bacterium | reverse complement strand
AGACATGCCTATCAAAATGAACGAGAGTATTTTTATCATACGGCAACAGGATTCAGACTTGAATTTTATGGAAGAGTTTTAGATATCGAGCTTAGACTTGAAGATAAGAATCATGATATCTATTATAGTTATGCGAAAGATGGAGAAGATCTATTAACAAGCGGAGTCTACGTTCAAAGTGAATTTGAATCAACCTTGCGTATCGAGTTTGATACGTATGATCATCACGTTGTTGAGCTTGTCAAGAGGAGTGAGCCAGAAGATGGACTTACATCTCTACATAGAATATCAACAAACGGTTATTTAAAAGAAGTTACTATTCCAGAAGATCAACCGCATTTCTTATTGATTGGGGCATCCGGTATTTCGGGTCATGGAGCCTTAGGAAGTCCAGGACAAGCCAGAACTACCGAAAACTCATCATCCTTACATGCATTTGGATATTTGACAGCAGCCCACTTTGAAGGTTCTTATGAGTTCGTTTCAAATTCAGGTTGGGGATTGGCATTCGGATATAATGATGTATCAGGCGAAGATAACATCGTTAAAGCTTATGACTATATCGGTATCGATCCAGATCAACAGATTATAGATATCACTTATGATCACACAAAACGACCAGACTTTATCATTATTAATATAGGCGGTAACGATTATACTGCTGTCATCAATAAGTTAAGCGGATTTGCTAAAACCGAAAAGATATTAGAATTTAAAGCAGCAGTAGCGGATTTCATTTTTAAACTCAGAGAAGATGCTCCTGAAGCGCATATCCTTTGGACAATGACTGAGGGATCACAAAATGGCACAGCAGCCAATGAGGTCATCAATCAGCTGAGTGCATTAGATAAAGCATTTGTTCATATGGTGATTATCAAACAAGTAGGTGATGATGGAGATTTAGCAGGCGCGAATAATCACGCCAGCTTCATCACGCATCAGAAATCAACACAACTTTTAATCGACGTGATTGAGGGTATATTGAATCCAACAGTTTAATGATTTAAAAAGCATTGAACAGCTATATTAAATCAAATAGTACTTCAATGAAAGCAGTCCGAAAGGATTGCTTTTTATAATTGGATACTGTTTATGGAATGGACACACTAAAAATGATTGTGATTCTATAATTTTTTAATCAACTGAAATAAACCTGAAGTGGTTGAATGTTTAAAGTAAACCAAAAATGGTAGAATGTTGAAAGTAAACCACAATGAGTTGACAATTCGGAAAAATGATGTATAATTATGTTGGGTGATGCAAAATGAATCATAATATTAAATTAAGAGTACGAAATAGTAACATATTTTCCGAAAACGAAGTATCTAAGTTGATCACTGAATCGAAAACTAAAAGTTATTGTACTTTTGTTGCCGATATCAAAGATTCAAGGTATGGTGATACGAGCAGATGGGGGGACCTAACGGCACTCCTTGAGTTTGCAAGAGTTAAGCTTAATGAAATTTTTGCAGATGCCCTAGAAAAAGATGTTGTATTTTCTGGTGGGGATTCCATTCAAGGAGTTTTTTATAATCCACAAGATGCATATCTTTATGGGAGATTATTACAAAAACTGTTTTATCCCGAAAAAATTACAGTCGGTATAGGTATCGGAAATATATTCACATTTTTTGATGATAAAAATTCAAATTACTCTACAGGTGCAGCATTTATTAACGCGCAGATTGCGTTAAGTGATGCAAAAAAGAACAACATTGATATGCAAGTTTACTCTGACTCTATTAAGACCGAAGAGATTAATCTATTCCTCGAAATGATAACGATCATTAAATCGAATCAAACGGATAATCAAAAAGAATTGGACTTAATGGTTGAAGTTCTTTTTCCATATATAAGCCCTAAAATATCTTTTCCAAGTTTTAAAATAATCGAAATCATTGAACATAAGAACGGTTTATCAACATTCATAGTCAATACACAGCAAGATTCTGATGAAATGAGAATCGATGTATTTTTATCAAACCTAAAACAGGAAATAGCAGATTATTTTAAAACAATTTCGCTTCCTTATGGCAAAAGTAGTTATCTTGAATTGCTTGATAAGATTAATATATATGGAATTCAATCCGACATTGCTTTACTAACAAATACTACAAAGCAAAATATATCTAAAATGTTCAAGAAAGCAAGGATTGAGAATATCAGAAGGTACGAACTCATGGTATATAAAATGATTGGAGATAGTCTATGATAATATTTCTGCTGAGTCATATTTTAGGTGATTACTATTTTCAAAGTAAACAAACAGCTAAGAATAAAGGCATCGAATTAAAACAATTGCTTTTGCATTTCTTGATTATTCTTTGTTCGAATATGATCTTATTTATAGGGTTTTTCTATTTTTCTGGAATGATACCAGCGCTGATCATAGCGATACTGCATTTAGTGATTGATGTCTTTTCTTCTGGAATCATAAAAATTAGATTATCTTCCAACATATTTTTGAATCACATATTTGATCAGATTTTGCACTTATTTGTCATGATAAGTGTGTATGTATTGTTTCTTGATCATCTGGAGTATGCAAACTGGATATCAGCACTTTTATCAATCAATCGTTATTTGAGTTATGGCATGGAGTATATCATGATTATAACTTGTATTTTGTATTTGCTCAAACCAGTAAAACTTTTAGTGGATGATTTACTAACGGTTAGTGTTGGTGAAAGTAAAAGCCCAAACGACAATAGAAAAAGTTACTATTTGGGATATTTAGAAAGGATTTTTGCATTCATTACTGTCATTACATTGAATTACTTGTTGATATCGGTTTTGATAGGTTTTAAAACCTGGGCACAATCAGAACGATTGAAAAGTGGAGATGATGATTTCCCAAAACGTTATTTAATTGGAACGATCGCAAGTTTAATTCCTGCAATCGTGTTAGCCATCATTATTTTGCTATATGCTCAAAGTAAAAATATACCGCTCATAAAGATTGAATAAGTGTATAGAAATTAGTATTACAACAGCATGCAAGACAATAATTTTTAAATAACAAGTTATATGAATTACCAATTGGTATAGTCTTCATTAAGAAAATGATATGATATAATAATACAAAAGCGCAATCGGGGGTCTATATGATTAAAAAGAAGAAATATTTACTTGTACTCATTAGCATTTTTATTTTGTTTTTGATTACCGCATGTGTTACTGCACCAGTTGAATTTACGATCCATTTTGATTCTAATGGAGGAACCGAATTAGAAAACATTTCCTATAACGGTGTCGGTTCTGTATCCATTCCTGACAATCCTGTGAAAACCGGATATTCTTTTGTTGGATGGTATTGGGATGATGAGACATTTGAATCACCTTTTACTGCAAACTCTATTTTAGATCAACCCATACAAGGTGTATTGACTGTTTATGCAAAATGGGATGCATTGGTCTATGATATCAATTATGTTTTAAATGGTGGATTTAATGACACCAATAATCCGACAACTTTTAATTCGGATACTCCAGAATTAGTTCTTAACAATCCGACGAAGGAAGGACATACCTTTGATGGATGGTACATCGATCAATCATTTTCAACAGTGCTATCTTTGAACATGATTCCAACAGAAAACTTAACTATTTATGCCAAATGGAGCATCAATACATATACGTTACAGTTTGTTGATAGCAATGACGCTGTGATTCAAACCTACGATTATCTATATGGTGCAGATTTATCAGGTGTTAGCTTACCAAATCAAGTGAAGATTGGTTATACATTCAACGGTTGGGATATTGCTCTCCCCTCAACCATGCCATCAGCTGATGTTACACTCAAAGCTCAATACACAGCACACCAATATACCATCAGCTTTGATTCGAATGGTGGATCACCAGTCGAATCCATCACTCAAGATTATATGTCAATAGTCATTTCACCGGTAAATCCAACAAAGGAAGGTTATACGTTTGTTGGGTGGGATGGAGATATTCCAGAAACAATACCTGCACATAACATCAGCCTCCAAGCGATATGGAGCATCAACGACTATTTAATTATGTTTTTTGATTTGAATAATTCTATCCTTATGACATCAGAGCATACCTATGGATCTGATGTTACGAATATCAATAAACCAAGCACAGACTTAATCGGATATGAATTCTTTGGATGGTTCATCGATGAAGAGAGAACCATTCCCTTTGAAGATGTAACCATGCCAAATCAACACATGAATCTATACGGCAAGTGGATATCAGAAGTTCCTGTCTTATATGGCGTTCAAAAAGAATGGACCCATTATATTGGTATTGGTACATTTGATCCTTTAAATGACGTTACAGCCTTCGATCTTCATGATGGCGATATCACAGATACCGTCATCTTGATTGGAACATATTTACTGGATACTCCAGGCACCTATCATTTGGTAATCCGCGCAACAAACTCTCAATCCATCACAGTACAAGAATCTATTCAACTTGTAGTACTCGCAAACGGAGTTCCACAAACACTTACAACCAATCCAATCACCATCACCCTATGGCATGCCATGGGTGAAGCGAACCGAGCTCTACTTCAAAAGTATGCAAACAGCTTCAAAGTGCTATATCCCAATGTGAATATTGTAATTCCATCAGGTGTTGGAAACTATGATACCTTAAAGAATAACATGATCAACGCGATCATCAGTGATACCATGCCAAACATGGTTCAATCGTATCCGGATCATGTTGCTGAATATTTAAATGGTAATGCAGTCTTGAGTTTGAATCCATATATATACAGCGCTCAATGGGGACTTAACAACGCAGATGCTCTTGATGATATCATTGAATCTTATCTGCAGGAAAACAGCCAATATGATGCTTCGGGCACTTATTATTCATTGCCATTCAATAAATCAACTGAAGTCATGATTTATAATAAGACTGCATTTGATGCTCTTGATCTAGAAGAACCCAAAACATGGCAGGATATCATTGCTGCGGCTCCAGCCCTTAAGGCTTATGGCGATGCAATCGCTGAAGCCAAAGTCAGAGCTGCAAATCCTTCTATGAGCGAGTATCAACTGACACTTTTGATTGCAGCTGCGAAAGCATTGATTGTTCCTGCTGCATATGATTCTCCAAGCAATGCATTTATTACCTTTACGAGACAATTTGGTGGAGCTTATACAAGCATCAATTTTTCTACATTCCAAGGTCAATATCTATGGAGAAACAATCCGAATACGACCGCTGCTATGCAATTCTTAAAAGACAATAAGCAAGTTATTACACTCCCAGAATTTTGGGATCAACAATATGCATCCACTCCATTCGTCAACCAACAAACATTCGTCACCATCGGTTCATCCGCAGGTGTCAGATACAACGTTCCAGCAACTAATCCATCAACTGGAAGTCCATTATTTGATATCGCAGTAGGACCAGTCCCGTACAATGAACTTCAACCTAACAATAAGGCTGCCATTCAACAAGGTACGAATATTTCTTTGTTAAATACAGGTACTGATCAAGAACAACTAGCATCATGGTTATTCTTGAAGCATATCACCAACACAGAAAACACGACGGATTGGGCAATCATTTCAGGTTACCTCCCCGTTAGAACAAGTGCGTATAACAGTGCACTTTATCAAAGCTTCTTAACTACCCCAACGACTGCTCAAGTGTATCTATCTATGGCGGCAAACGCAGCATTTAAGCAATCTGGATACATGTTCTATGAACCAGCGTTCATAGGATCATCAAGAGCGAGAGTTCAAGTGGGTATTGCACTTGAACGAATCATGTTTGGTGATGAAAATATAGCAGCTGCATTGCAACAGGCTTATGATGAAACCTATTTAGGCGGTTAATGGATTCATTCCACTTTTATTTCAGGTAGTTGAGTTATGAATTATGTTGTATTAACATTGTTTATTTGGAATTCTCATCCTTAGAGGAGAGTATATGGGATATTTTATTAAAAATCCTGGAATACTGATCATTGCTGCCTTTAGTATTATGGGGTGGGCATTATTAGCGTTTGGTGCGATCAAACTTTTAATCATCATTAAGAATCGGATTTCAACGGGTCCCGGATTGACCAATCCTAAACAGGTGTTGGTTTCAGTCATCATGTTTTTGATTGGACTGACATTTCTCATCTTGGTTAGCCAGTACGGGTATTTATTCTTACCCGATGGTATACAACTATAGATAAACTTTATCATTGTTTTGCCAGTATTAAGATATAATGTTTGTTCATACAAGGAGCCTGACATGGAATCCTATAAATTGAATGAAAATCAGAAGAAAGTCTATACCTATCGAAAACATCTGTTTTTTATCGCGAAAATTATTCCGTTTGTTGCAGTTTTATCTATCATCTTCGTGATTTTTAGTGTCGTCTATATTAACAATATCTTGGTCACAATTCTTTTTTCAATCGTAACCATTGAAATGATTTTCATGCATTTCTTCTACAAAAGATTTACATCGATGAAACTTTTAGTAGATGAAACTGGAAT
>DOYO01000009.1 GCA_003518475.1 Acholeplasmataceae bacterium | reverse complement strand
CGTAGGAATCGGTATGCATCCCGAAGGTCATGCTTCTGTTGATGGATTCAAAGTTGGCGTCTCTTAGCTTGATACCGACTGTTTTTGCAACGAGTTCATCGGAGACTAAGCGTTCATGCGTGTATTCCAAGAGTTCAATGATGATTTTTAGAATAGCATCCGGAACATCCATGTTGTAGTTTAATGTCGTTTCATTACTGATGGATTTTGCGATTGCATAAAGCTTGGGGTCGATTACATCACTAGATCTTCCCATAATGTGGTTGATATAGGATAAATAGCTTTGTTCGCTCATGATGGAAAGAATCTTTTCTTTGTTTTCATTCTTAGTGAAATCTCCAATAGTTGCAATTCCAATCGCTTCAAGTCTTGGATAGGTTTTCTTTCCGATGCCGTAAGTATCGCTGATTGGAAGGGGGAACAGCTTTTCAACGATATCTTTCTTCCTTAAAACCGTAATCCCCATCGGTTTCTTGATGTTGGATGCCATCTTTGCAAGAAAAAGTGTTGAAGCGATGCCGATTGAACAGGGTAGTCCATGCTCTTTCAATAATCCATCCTGAATTTCTTTAGCAAGCTCCATCGGATGTTTTTTCTTTGAAGCCTCTGTCATATCCACATATCCTTCATCAATNNTGAAGAATAATATCTGAATATTTCTTTAAGTAATTGAAGAATATACTTGAATATTTCTGATATAAAGAAAACTGCGTCGGAACAATCACGAGCTTGGGATAAATCCTCATCGCATCATTGATATTCATCGCACTGTGAATGCCAAGCTTTCTTGCTGCATAAGATGCAGTTGAAATAACACCTCTTCTTGAAGTGGAGCTACCGCCCACAACAAAAACCTTATCCTTGAGGTAAGGTTCCTTGATCATCGCACAACTTGCGAAGAAAGCATTCAGGTCAATGTGAAAGATTATCTTAATTTCATTTTTCAAATAAAACTCTTCCTTTAAATGTTTATTTATAGTATAATATTTTTGATTAGATTAACGAGGTGAGAACGTGTCGAAAAAAGAAATAACACCAGTCAAGGTTGAGAAGAAAAAACATTTTACAACACCTACAGATACATGGTGGGGTAAATTAATCGTTTGGGTTATCGTATTTGGAATGGTTGGCTTAATTCTGCTATCCTTCATCCTAGCAATCGTATCCGGAAACGCTTAAATAAAGAAAGCGAAAGCTTTTTTTTATTTATGAAGAAGCATTTTCGCNNCTTGTTGATTCCATAGTGATGATCTGCACGCGCAGCGACCTGTGGAAGATGAGTGATAACCAGTAACTGCATCATCTTGGATAAGGATGTCATCTTATTCGCCACTTTGGCTGCGGTTTTCCCACTGATTCCGATATCGATTTCATCAAGAATCAATAANNGATAGCTGATTAGACTTCGCATAAATGCTCTTCAAAGCGAACATGAAACGCGCACGTTCACCGCCGCTCGCCACTTTTGCGAGAGGTTTGACAGGCTCGCCCTCATTTAAAGAGATATTGAATTCAATTTGATCAAGTCCTGTTTCCAACAAAGATGCTTCTTCCTTAGGAACATCTTCAAATTGGATATCGAAGACCGCTTTTTCTAAATCAAGATCTTTCAATTCGACCAAAACNNTTCGAGGATTCCAGATAATGATCGTAATCTGTGATGAGCAGCAGCTCTTCTTCGATCTGCTTCAAATATTCAATCAATGCATTGATATTTTTTTGGTATTTTTGTTCGATCTTGACAAGTTCAAAGCTTCTTTCCTGCATCAAATCGAATTCTGCTTCATCAAAATCAAGGCTTTCAATGGTTTGAAAAACCTTGGACTTGACGTCATCCAAATCATAGTAGCTGCTGATTAAACGCTCGCTCATCGACTTGTATTCAGGATCTAAATTACTGATCTTTTCTAAAGCCTTTCCGGCTTCATAGACCTGGTCAACTTGAAACTGCTCGTTATCTAATTGAGTATACGCTGTTCTCAACTGGTTCATGATCTTATCGTGATTTTTAAGCTTTTCAATCNNTCCAGTTCTTCCTTTTCATTTGGAACGAGATGAAAATTTTTGATTTCTGTAACCTGGTATTCTAAAAAAGATTTTTTTTCAACGCTCTGGTTTTTCTTATTCTTCAATTCTTCCAGATGTTTCTTCTTGGAAAGATAATTGCTTCTANNCCATTAAATACTGATTCATCAACGTATCAATTTTATTTTGATCAACCTGATCCACGAAAATGAGATAGAATGATTTATCGAATAAATTCATCGTTTCGTTTTGAGAATGGATGCTTCCGATAGAATTCATCACCTCTTTCAGCCTGGAAAGGGTTGTAACGGTGTCATTGATTCTCATGTTATGACGACCGGATAAATCGATTTCACGCTCAACAACGATGGTTTTAGGAAGTTCCAAAGTGACTTGTTGTTGGTTGGAAAGTTCAAAAACACCATAAACAATGGCTTTTTGTTCGCCGTGGCGAATCATAGTCGAATCTGATCTTTTTCCGAACAAGAGCTGAAGAGATTCTAAAATAATAGACTTACCTGCTCCGGTTTCTCCCGTGAGCGCAGTCAGTCCGCTTTCAAAACTCATCTCAAGATCATCAATCAACGCGAAGTTTCTGACGCGCAAAGACTTTAGCATACAACATCCCCTACCATTTTCTTAATGTCGATTTGTTTATGTTCATTTTTCATATATAAAATATATTCTTGATTGCCTGATTTGCCTTTGAGTTCCGATTTAATGATTTGTTGAACGTTGAACCCTAAATTTCTGGCTTCATCAATCACTGAAATCAAAATTTCCCTATGCTTCTTCAAATCCTTCAAGACTCCCTGTTTGAAATTGATATTTCCAGCTTCAAACTGTGGCTTGATGAGTGCGAGTA
>DOYO01000083.1 GCA_003518475.1 Acholeplasmataceae bacterium | reverse complement strand
GCTTCATCCGCATTGGAAGCCTTTGAATTTAAAATTGTATTTCCTACCTTATCCAATAAATCAAGAAACTGTGAATTCTTTGAAACGAAATCTGTTTCTGAATTTAATTCAAAAATAACAGCTTGATTGCCGTTCGTTACGACACTGCATAAGCCTTCAGCAGCGATTCTGCCTGCTTTTTTAGCAGCTTTTGCAATACCTTTTTCTCTTAAATAATCAATTGCGGCTTCAATGTCGCCATTCGTATGATCAAGCGCCCCTTTGCAATCCATCATACCTGCGCCGGTTCTTTCTCTTAGTTCTTTTACCATTTGTGCTGTAACAGCCATATAAAATTCCTCCTTGTTATATCACTTATAATTATACTTTAATTTTCAAAAAAATAAAGGGGATTAGGTATCCCCTTTTAGCATTTATTTTAATAAATCAATGAGATCTGCTTTTTTAAGGGTTGAAAAACCGGTAATACCACGTTCTTTTGCAAGAGCACGCAGATCAGCAACTGTCATTGCTTCAAGGCTTACTGGTGCTGGAGCAACTGCTTCAACAACAACCTCTTCAGCTTTCACTTCTTCTACTACTACAGCTTCTTCAACAACAGGTTCAGCAACAGGTTGTTCAACTGTTTCTTTAACTGTTTCTCTTGGTCTGTATGCAGGTCTTTCACGCTTTGGAGCAGCACTTGTGATTGGTTCATCTTCGAACTTTTCAACAACTCCGCCTTGCGCTTCAATTACAGCATTACCCATCACCCAAGCAATCAGTTTGACAGCGCGGATTGCGTCGTCATTCGCTGGGATAATATAGTCGACATCATCTGGGTCGCAGTTTGTGTCCACGATACCAAATACCTTGATGCCAAGCTTACGGGCTTCAAGAATTGCGTTTCTTTCTTTTCTTGGGTCAACAATAAAGATAGCTTCAGGAACCTTCTTCATTTCCTTGATACCACCAAGGAACTTTTCGAGACGGTCTCTTTCATGCTTTAACTGTTGAACTTCTTTCTTTGGAAGTTTTTCAAAGACTAAATCTGTTTCCATCTTATAAAGATCTTGCAATCTCTTAATCCGGCGACGAATGGTCTTGAAGTTTGTTAATGTTCCACCTAACCAGCGTTGATCGACATAGTAGTGACCAGTGCGGGCAGCTTCTTCTTTAACTGCTTCCTGAGCTTGTTTCTTGGTACCAATAAAGAGTACCTTTCCGCCTTCTTGCACGATGTTAAATAGTGCTTGATAGGACTTTTCAATTTCTTCAGCTGTTTTTTTCAAGTCGATAATGTAGATACCGTTTCTTGACGTGAAGATGTATGGTGCCATTTTAGGATTCCAACGACGCGTTGCGTGGCCGAAATGTACACCAGATTCCAATAATTGCTTCATTGAAACTACTGCCATAAAATTTATTCCTCCGTTTTCGTTTGTTCTTCTGCATCACTATAAAACATCCACCCCGAAGGGCACTGGGACATCAAACATGACGCATGCTTATTTTTCATAGCCTTATTTAATATAACATATTTATATGCTATTTGCAAGCCAAGTATTTCCTTTTACAGCCAAAAAGCATATAAACATGGGGTATTTATTTCGTTTCAGTTGATTTGCATGAGGGAATTCATGAAATCAAAGATGCTGTCAAATTCAATGACACCCAATGCCATCAATAAGAAGATAATCATGACTGCAATGACGGATCCAATAATGCTGAATATAACTCTAACTAGTGCTCCAACTCCTGCTGAGCGGGATGCTTTAGGTTTTTCTTCGAGCCAGATGAGATACAAAACAAGTCCGACAAGGGGCATGACAAATCCTAAAACTGCATATCCNNTGATTTTTTGTTTGGAAAAATTGAGATTATTTCCACAGTTTTGACAGATGTTTTGTGTTTCTCTGACCTGTGTTCCACAGTTTGGACAGTATGGCATGAATGATCCCTCCCTCATGGTTTGTTGAATCTATTTTATCATTGAAGATGTCTATTTACAAGGTGTTATTGACCGCTGCTTCCAAAACCACCTAAACGCACGTTGCCGTCTGTTTCATCGGTGTTTGTTTTCAAGTATGCCATGAAGATGCCTTGAGCGATGCGTTCACCCTTCAATACAGTGACAGGTTCTGGTTTGAAATTGTAAAGCGGAACCATGATGTGTCCTTCATTGTCGCTATTTCCGTAATAATCAGCATCAATAACACCGACGCTATTGCTCATCATCAAGCCTTTTTTGATTGCTAAAGATGATCTTGGGAAAACAAAAAGCGCTTCATTTTTCGGCATGGAAACCTTGAGTCCAGTTGGAATCATCTTGATTTCACCAGGCAAGATTGTTACATCCGAAATGCTGGATAAATCATATCCTGCACTGTTTTCAGTTGCTCTTTTAGGGATGGATACTCCTTGATTTTTAAATTTCGTTACCACTTCAAATTGTCTCATGATGATTCTCCTTTTAGCGCTCTTAACACATTATTTTCTCGTATCAATACTGTTTTTAACCCTTTAACTTGATGATGAGAATTGTTCATCACTTTCATATTTTGTATGAGTGCATCTTCTGCCTTTACCCATCTCGGCTCAATGCCGTGGAGTATTTCTCTTCCAATGAGTTCCTGCTTGCCGAACTGAAGAATTTCACATAGGTAATATTTTGATGTTTGAAGAAAAACATCGTCGGTTCCGGTGATTCCATAGCGCAGCTCTTGAATCTGTCCCACAACCTGTTTGACCTCAACCGATAATGCACCTAATTCTTCTTTCAATTCTCTTTTTAGCCCATCAATCTCATTCTCGTCTTGTTTAACTCCACCGCCTGGAAACGTATAGTCATCAAACCATTTGGAATACACCATCAAGAGCTCGTTTTTGTCGTTTTTGATGATTGCGCGCACAGTTTTTCTGTGTTTTAACGCGCCTTGCTGAATCAATCCATCTTCGATAATCATCGGTCCGAATTCCATTATTTTTTCACCATTCTCGGAGATGTGGTTTTATATTTTTCCTTTAAGACTTCACTGGATACATGTGTATAAATTTGTGTGGATTTTAGATGCTCATGTCCAAGAAGCTCTTGAACAACACGTAAATCAGCACCATGATTGAGCAGCGTGGTTGCGAAAGCATGCCTGAGCATATGCGGGTGAATCTTATAGGTTTCTCCTGAATTTTTAATAATTTGTTTTAATATAAGCTGTAACCCTCTAACAGTTAACGGCGTACCCTTGTAATTGATAAAGACGTGTGCTTCATAGGAAGTAGGACCTTTTGATAAAAGTATAGGTCTGATGTAGGTCAAATACTGCTTTAAATCATCTATCAGTTTTCCATGAAGTGGAACATAGCGATCTTTGGATCCCTTTCCGTGGATTAGGATTTGCTCACGATCAATTTGAATGTCTTTGATTGTGATTTCTGTGAGCTCGCTTGCTCTGAGTCCGCAACTGAATAAAAGATCTAAAAGTACATAATTTCTAAATCCCAATGGTTTGAATCGATCAATCGACTTGAACAACATGTCGATTTCAGAATCATTGATGATTTGGGGTAGTTTTTTAGGAACTTTTGGCGTTTCAAGATTGGTGAATATATTGATATCGATGTGTTTATTCGTGATTAAATAGTCATAAAAAGTTCTTAATGATGAGATTTTGCGGGCGATCGACTTTTTTGCATACCCTTCAGCATCCAAAAAAGACAGATAATGTCTGCCTAGACGTTCTCTGGTGACATCCAGCAAATCCTTTGCAAGCTCTTCTTTATGAATGAAATTCTCGAAATCAGAAATATCCTTCATATAGCTCGTGATGGTATTGTCTGAATAGTTCTTTTCAATGAGCAAATAAGACTTATAGTCACTAATAATACTCAAACCAATCCCTCCTTATACACTTTTAAGGAATCGAGCGAGCGCTTCGCATAAAGTTCTTTTCTCATTTTTTTAGAATGCTTGTATTCCAATCCCGGGAATAATCCCAGATTGGCGTTCATTGGAACAAATGATGCATTCGGCGTGGATATGTAATGCGCCATCGCACCCATCATTGTATCCTTGGGAAGCGGCATCAACCTGTTAAACTTAATCAATTGGCTCATTTGAATCGCAGCATTTAAACCTGATGCAGCGCTTTCTACATACCCCTCGACTCCGCTGATTTGTCCAGCAAAAAAGAGCTTTGGATACATCAGGGTCTGATAACTTGAATTCAGCAATTTAGGGGATTCAAGGTAAGTGTTCCGGTGCATGACGCCATATCTTAAAATGTTCGCATTTTCCAATCCTGGAATCATGCGAATGACTCTTTTTTGTTCATCCCATGTCAGATGTGTCTGGAATCCGACGATGTTATACATACTTTTTGCAGCATCATCTTGTCTGAGTTGGATGACAGCATACGGTCTTTTCTTTCCATCTTCTTCTAATCCGACTGGTTTAAGGGGGCCATAAAGCAGTGTTTCGATGCCTCTGGCTGCCATGACTTCAACAGGCATGCACCCTTCAAATACATTATTTTCAAAGCCCTTGACTTCAACCTTTTTAGATTCGATCAATGCATGATAAAAAGCTTCATACTCTTCTTTGTTCATCGGACAGTTGATATAAGCAGCTTCTCCCTTGTCATATCTGCTTTTTAAATACGCAATTTCCATATTGATCGAACTTGCATCGATGATTGGCGCAATCGCATCAAAGAAATGAAGGTGATCCTGATGAAATAAATTGGATATTTCTTCAGATAATGCTTCACTTGCCAAAGGACCAGCGCTGATGATTGTATATTCGTCAGGATTGATTGAGGTCACTTCGTCATAAATGACTTCTATATTGGGATGATTCTTGATTTCTTGTTCTATAAATGCAGAGAATATATCTCTGTCGACTGCCAGACTTGAACCTGCTGGAACTTGCGCAAGTACTGCAGCCTTCATGATTAAAGAATTGAATTCAATCATTTCATACTTCAAAAGACCCACAGCATTATGGATGTCATTGGATCTTAATGAATTTGAACAAACGAGTTCAGCAAAATGCCCTGTTTGATGCGCAGGTGTCATTTTTTTCGGTCTCATTTCGTAGAGCTTAACCTTGATGTTTTGATTGGCAAGATAGTATGCAGCTTCAACGCCTGCAAGTCCTGCGCCAATTATTTTGACCATTTTATCACCAATTTTATTATACCTTATATATTGCTGTTTCTTCATAGAAAAAACTGCAAGTTCAATACTAGCTTGCAGTTTATTTTTAAAACTATTCAGACTGAATGCTTTTTTAGAAACGTCCAATAATGACGTCTTCTAATGTTAAAATTCCAGCTTCAACCAATGCTTTTTGATAAGATTCGGATTCTCTGGACATTCTTACTGTTGCCCCGGCAATCGTATCAAATGAATCTTGAACAGTCACTGTAGATCCCGCAGGAACATCAATGCCAAATTCATTGTCATCGTTGATGGATTCTAAGTAATCTGGATTTGTCCAATCAACTAATGACAGGAGTCCAGTAGCGTTCTTGCCAATTAAAAATGATGCAATTGCTGCATAGTTCCCAGCCCATCCTCCAAGACCAAAATAACCAAATGATACAACTTGTTCCTGTGGTTTGTTATCGACAAATGATATTCCTAGTTTCTCTAGTAACAACTGTACTGTAGAATCCTTTGTTACTCCAGCAAAAATACCTGAATCAGTCACAACGTGTGAGTAATATGAAATATCAAAAAATGTCTTTGCAGCTAAACTATCCCATGAAGCAGGTTTAGTTAACGCACCACCCGCTGTTTGAGTTGTTGGAACCAGCAAACCACTTCCGATAGTCAATGTGGAAACAGGTTGTGTATAATCAAACGTACTGTCAAGTTTGACTTCAAAACGGTATCTTGTCATTGGATCAACAAATGTTAAAGCAACAATACCATCTGAATTCACTCCGACTGCATAGAAACTCATCATATTGCTTCCTGTGATTGTAAACATGGATGTTCCATTTGATGGCGTGGTACCTAACACTGCAGCAGTAGGTGTAACGCTGTAATCAATGGCTACGGCAGTATTACCGTTCAGTCTACTTGACCAAACACCATCTTTCAATATCTTAAAATCCACATCAGCATCTAAAATGACGCCATCTTTATCTAAAGTCAGGGTTGTGATGACATATTCTGTCGCATCATCAAAGAGAACACCATTGTTTTCACCCTTCCAGGAATAGCCAACATAAGTTCCCGTATACCCTGTATCTTCATTGCTTGTGCAAGCAACTAAAACTACTAAACTAATCAATAAAACTAAAGTTGTTAAAATCTTTTTCATATCTATTCAATTCCTCCTTAGGTAGATTTTTAACGCATTGATTATATATGATGAACATATAGAATGCAAATGATAGCATCTTCAAAAAAGAATTGTTGATAAACATTATAATTCAGGGGCTTTCAATTAAAAATAGTATAAAAAAAGTACATCGTGTGATGTACTTCTCAAATCTAACTTAAGATTTTTGAGCAGAAAGCGTATATTGCTCATGAAATGGCAATAATTTGTGATATAAATCCCTCACAACAAAGAACATGACAATCGAATTAAATGGTATAAGCGCCATGCGTAATATCAATAAAGCCATGGTTGTCTCTATTCCAAAATGAATAAAAAGGGCAAGCGTGTTGGAAAGGGACGCTATGATGTATGTGAATGGAATCACATATGCCAGTTTATTTGTTGCATATTTTTTATGCAGGAATAAACCAGGTAAAACACCCCAGACAATCGGTGCCAAGACAAACATTGGAAGATATCCTTGATTGGAAACGACCACGCCGATGGCATCGCCTACAAATGCCATCGCCATTCCATAGACAGGACCTAAGATGATGCTTCCCAAAATAATCGGAACCGCATAGAAAGGCAAACCAAAATTTTGAATATTCAAAGCATACTTGAAAAAAATATCGATGACAACGGATACTGCAGCTAATGATGCAGCAAGCACAAGCTTTTGAATCTGGTTACTTCTGTTCATGAAAAAAGCCTCCTTGTTTTGAGGCCCACTATAATTGCTTACAGCGGACGCACTAGAAAACCGCCACTTTCGTGTTCGTTCTAATCCGACATCCCATGATTAGACACTTAACGCTTTCTAGTTACTCTGTAATTATCATTATACATGATTCAAAGAATATGTGTTTAAAAAATGCAAAAACGATTGAACTGATGTCTTTTTATAAAGACCAATCAATCGGTTCAAGCTTATTTTGAATTAAATATTGATTGGTTTTAGAAAATGGTTTTGAACCGAAGAAACCACGGGAAGCTGATAGCGGAGAAGGGTGAACGGATGTTAAGACCAGATGCTTATAATTAGATATATACATCTTGAACTTTTGCGCATGTGCTCCCCAAAGAATGAAAATCATCGGTTTATTTTGATCGCTCAATCTCTTGACTGCTTCAAGTGTGAATATTTCCCATCCCTTGTCCTTATGGCTTAACGGTTCGTGAACCTCTACAGTAAGTACTGTATTTAATAATAGGACTCCTTGTTTTGCCCACTTCGTCAAATCACCGGTCTTAGGAAAAGGAACTCCCAAATCATCGACGAGTTCTTTAAAAATGTTTCGCAAGGATGGAGGAAAACTTCCAGATTCCACACTGAATGCCAGTCCATGCGCTTGATGAAAATCATGATAAGGATCTTGGCCGATGATCACAACCTTCACTTCATCAAAAGGAGTTAACTTAAAACAGGATAATCTCTTATCCTTTGGTGGTAATATCGTCTTTACTTGATCTTCCGCTTTCAAGAACTCGACAAGCTTGATGAAATACGGTTTTTTCAGTTCTTCAGCAACGAAATCATTCCAGTTCATCTTCAACCTACTTCTTCTTTATGACTTTGATGATAACGATAACAATCAATATATTAATAGCAATCAATAGCAATAAAATCGGATTATAAAATATTTTCATGATGATTCCGATAAACGGAATCACGAGAGCTACCTTGCCAATGATATCAGATTCAGTAATTTCTACAGGATCTCCGTTGATATCATTCCATTCATCATAATCTAAAGGATCTGCAATCGCTCCTTGTGTTTTATATATCAAGGAATCTCCAGAAGATTGGATGTCTCTTAAATAATGGGTGACAACGCTTCTCAGATAAATCGTATCTCCTTCATCATCGACTTGATTGGTTGGTAGGTACGTATAAAAGCTGATTGCGTCTCCTACCTCCAGCTTTTCAGGATCCACTTTCACGATGATGACCAGGTCATTGACGTTGATATCAGGCTCCATGCTGGCAGATACAACCACGAAACTCTTAAATCTGAATATATTCATCGTTTGAGATGGCAAAAACGCCTCGACTAAAATATAACCGCCGAGTAGGATGACGAGTAAATAAAAGATGATATTCTTAATGACATGCCAAACTTTGTCTCTCATTTTACACCTTCCGATATTTAATAAAATAAACCCTATGATGTCAAAGGTTTATTTTTTGGCTTTTTATTCACATATAGAAAGTAAACCGCAGATAGGACAAGCGCATAAGTCAAAATCAAAATGATATAACCTCGTGTATTTGTCGAAATATAAGATAAAAGCTGTAGAAAATTAGCATCTTCAATATAAACACCTTCAATTTCATCAATCGATACGGTGTTTGCTAAAAGCCCATCAAATGTAGTTGTGATTTCATTTTGTTCTAAATCAATGGCGATGACTTCTTCAATCCAGTAGAAATCAGAACCATATTTGCCATAAATGATGACTTTATCGCCAATCACTAAAGTCTCTAAATCAAGTTTTTTGATACGCGCTACAGTTGCTGTAAGCTCATCATCAAGTTCCTGATCCATCGGTACAGCCAAGACTGTTGTATACCCAAGTGTATTGATTCCTCTATTTTCAGAGAAAAACGTAATGGATTGGCTTAAAATATGAATTATAGACAAAATAACTGCGAACCAGAATATATGTTTGCGATTAATCTTAAATTTTACTTTTTTTTTAAAGTTGTACGTAGGAATTTCTGATTGTTTTTTAATCAGGTTAAGCAACTCATCCGTTGATAAATATTCTGTCAATCTAACACATCCTACTTCTTAGTCTCTGTTTTCTTCTTATCAGACTTAACTAAAACTACAATTGCAACAATCACACCGATGTTAACCAAGATGGCAGCAATCCCAAATGGGCTCTTGACGAAATTGATAAATACACCAAGTTGTGAAATTTTAAATCCATAAACTCCAATCACATCATCTTCAGATAGAATCCAGGTATCCGGAACAGTGCCACCTTCTCGGATGGTTCTGAACGTCAGATTTCCTTCGCCGTCATCGGTGATGGAATAAATATAATGGGTAACAATTTCCTTCGTCCCATTATAATCAATATCAGCTTCAAAAGTGATGATGTCTTCAACTTCTAATTTGTCGACGTTGGGATTATAAACGATAATCATATCATTTACATTCAAGACAGGCTCCATGCTTTCAGTAATGACAACATACGGTTTAAATTGAAAAACCTTGATGGTCATCGAAGGCATAAATGCTTCCGTGATAATATATAGAACCAATATTCCTGAAATGATATAGAAAAATATTGACCCAATTTGTTTAAATAAAGATTGATTTTGTACCTTATTAGCCACTTTTTTTACCCCATATTCTGCATTGTAATATCGAGCAAATTATATCATGAAAATGATGAAAAGTTAGTGTTTTCATCATATTTTCATTTTTTTATCTAATTTTTAGTTTGTATAGAGAACCCAGTATGATTCTGAACCAGATTCACCGGGTAATACGTTTGTTGACGTCGCGATGGCTTGATAAGCTGTATTTTCATAAATTGCGATATCACCAGTCGTATATGTATTGAACGCTTGATAATAAAGCGTACCTACACGATTCCATGCATCATTTGCAGAGCCTGGTATTACATTGTTATTTGCATTGGTTGTATTGACTACTTTAAATGCAAAATCATTATAAAATACATAATCATTCAAGAGATACACGTTGTTGGGTGTCCATTCAGATGTATTAATCAGATTCCATGAGTTGAATGATGTTCCGGGTGCATTTAAACTTGCATTTGTCACTTCAACAACTTCATAAAGATCACCATTATAGAATACATTTTCATTAAGTGCATACACATTATAAGACTGATACTGATCAGTATCTGCACGGTTCCATGCGTTATAGGATGTTCCTGGTTCATTAAGAAGGGCATTGGTTAGGTTCTGTATTTTAAAGATGAATCCATTATGAGTAACATAATCTGTTACAACATAAACGTTATACCATTGCCAATCTGTTGAATCAATACGATTCCATGCGTTGTACATAGATCCTGGAGCATTGTTTTTAGCGTTCGTCTTATTGGCTGCAGAAAAGATCATGCCATTATATTGGACGATTGCGCCAACACTGTAGTTAGTTCCTGAAACAAATGTTGGGATGGTATAAGCTTCCCATGCACCACCGCTTGTAGGTAATGAACCGGCACTTGCATACCATTTTGCTTTGTAAGAATTTCCTAAATATGTGACAATTGAATTTTTTGCATAATTTGTGAAAGAATTCCATTCTATAGATCCGACTCTCTTCCAATTTGAACTTACACCAGGGGTGAAGTTTAGGTTGTAGGAAGCAGTTGATTTGTAGAGAATTCCATTGTGAACCACATGGTCGTTAGTTGTGTAGATAACTGTTGAACTCCATGACATACTTCCGACCTGTTTCCAGCTGGAGTTTGTTCCAGGAGCTGAATCTAAACCATAACCAAGAACCGCCTTATAGATTAAACCATTATAGAGCGTGTAATCATTAAGTGCATAAGATTGTGATGCATCCCATTCATGGGAGTACATGTTGAACCAACCAGCTGCGCTTGTTCCTGGAGTGTT
>DOYO01000007.1:3816-7762 GCA_003518475.1 Acholeplasmataceae bacterium | reverse complement strand
GCAGGCTGATTGTCAGCTGCTGTGGAGAATACCTGTGATTTAGATGTTGGAATGGTTGTATTTCTTTCAATAAGCTTCGTAAATACGCCGCCTAATGTTTCAATACCTAAGGATAGTGGGGTAACGTCTAGTAGAAGAACGTCTTTAACGTCTCCGGCAAGAACGCCGCCTTGAATCGCTGCACCCATTGCTACAACTTCATCTGGGTTAACTGATTTGTTTGGATCTTTTTGAAGTTCTCTCTTCACCATTTCTTGAACGGCTGGAGTTCTTGTGGATCCGCCGACAAGTAAAACCTGGTCAATATCCTTATGCGTCATTTTCGCATCGGATAACGCACGGCGGACTGGTCCGACGCAACGTTCAACAAGACCTGCGGTCAGTTCATTGAACTTAGCGCGTGTCAATACCTTTTCTAAATGCAGAGGACCTGCGACGCCCATGGTAATAAATGGGAGGGAGATTGTCGTGGTAGTTACACCGCTTAAATCCTTCTTCGCTTTTTCAGCAGCATCTTTTAGTCTCTGAAGAGCCATCTTATCTAATGACAAGTCAACATGGTTTTCCTTCTTGAATTCTTCAACAAGGTACTTGATGATCAAATCGTCATAGTCATCTCCACCAAGCTTGTTATCGCCTGATGTGGAAATAACTTCGAATGTTCCGTCAGCAAGTCTTAAGATGGATACGTCAAACGTACCTCCGCCTAAGTCGAAGACTAGAACAGTTTGTTCTTTGTCTGTTTTATCAATACCGTAAGCAAGCGCTGCAGCAGTTGGTTCATTGATGATGCGCATGACTTCTAAGCCTGCAATTTTACCTGCATCCTTAGTTGCCTGGCGCTGAGCGTCATTGAAATATGCTGGTACGGTAATAACTGCTTTCGTCACTGTAGCACCGAGATAATCTTCAGCAGTCTTCTTCAAGTTTTGAAGAATCATCGCTGAAATTTCTTGAGGCGTATATTTCTTGCCTTGGATATCCACACGATAGTTTAAATCACCCATGTGGCGCTTGATTGAAGATACTGTATTTGGATTGGTGATCGCTTGGCGTTTTGCAACGTCTCCGACACTGATTTCATCACCTTTAAAGGAAACGACTGATGGTGTTGTTCTACCGCCTTCAGCATTTGGGATAACCTTTACTTCTGAGCCTTCCATTATGGAAACGCAACTGTTTGTCGTACCTAAGTCGATACCGATAATCTTATTACTCTTTGCCATTTTCATCACTCCATTCGTTTATTTTAACCATGGCTGGTCTTAATAGTTGATCTTTGTATGTATACCCTTTTTGGATAACCTCAAGGTTGATACCATTTGGTAAGTCTTTATTGCTCAATTTTTCAAGCGCGTAATGATAGTTTGGATCAAATGGCTTATTTAAAGCATCAATTTCTTTCAATCCTTCTTTTTCGAGGACAGTATAGAATTGATCGTTGACCATTTTGAATCCAATCAAGAAATTTTTAAGTAGTTCGTTGTCTGTTTTCATGCTGACAATTTTGTTCATCTGTTCAAGAGGGCTTAAAATATCTCCGACTAAATTCTTGGACGCATATTTTCTTTCTTGAATGCGCTCATTGTGAATTCTTTTTTTGATATTTTCCTGCTCTGCGATGCTTCTTAAATATTTATCCTTCAAATCCTTAATTTCTTCTTCTAGCTTTTCAATTTGTTCCTTGTACTTGCTTTTTCTTTCTTTTCTGTGCTCGTCATGTTCTTCATGATCTTCATTTGGAACCTGATTTCGCACAACTTCTTTTTCCTTATTGTCTTCCATGTTTCATCATCCTTTACTTTTTATAGAGCTTTCCTAAATTACTTGCGATGTATTCCACTAAAGGAATGACCTTGCTATATTCCATCCTGGTAGGTCCTAAAACTGCGATGGTGCCATGCTCGCTATCACTGATCCGGTACGGAACAGAGATGACTGAACAGTTATCCATCGGAACAAGCTTTAAATCACTGCCGAATCTGATGCTTAAACCGTCATGATCCCCGATCAGCTTGATGAGTTCTCTTCTGGAGAGCATTTCAACAAAGTTCTTGACGTGGCTCACGTCGTGGAATTCCGGTTGTTCGAAAACGTTTGTCACTCCTGAAAGATAAAAGTTTTCTTCAGCGAATTTCGCGAACGCATGGATGAAAGAATGCATGAGCTGCGTTTGATATTCGATGAATGACTCGATTTCTTTTTTAGCGAATGTCGTTTCCAAAACCGAAGCAGCATCCTTGATCAATCTATTTCTTAAGAGTTCATCCAAAGTTTTGATGATATCCTTAAGCTCGCTGATGTTGATTCCTTCAGGTACGGATATATTTTGATGCTGGACATGTCCCTGATCAGTCACGATCAAGATGACTGCATCTGATTCCGATAAAGGAATGAAGTCAATCTTTTTAATCGTATTTTGATTTGATGAAGGACCGACAGCCATTGCCGTGTAATTCGTGAGTTCGCTTAATAGATGAATCGCTTCTTCCACAGCTTGTTCTCTGGCAAGCTTGTTTTTTAAAAAAATTTGATCAATTAGAGGAAACGAATCCACAACATCTGCATCTCTGGTCACCAAATGTTCAACATAATACCGATATCCGAGTTCAGAAGGAACGCGGCCGCTTGACGTATGCGTTTTTTCCAGAAAACCCAGTTCTTCAAGCTGCGCCATGTCATACCTTAAGGTCGCACTTGAAAAATCAAGATAAGGCATTTGTGTCAATGCTTTAGAGCCAACTGGCTGAGCATCCTTGACAAATGCTTCAATGATTGCTTTAAGAATGAGTTTTTGTCTACTGGTAATCATTCACACACCTCATTTAGCACTCGTTTTACGTTTGTGCCAGTTTTATTGTATTATAATTGATTGGCACTGTCAAGCATTATGTGCTATTTTTCACATAAAAATAAAAAGACACATAGTGTCTTTATTTTGAACTTTGTTTCATCCACTTCAAATAGAAGGGATTATTCTTTTGTTCGTTCCTGATTGTCGTCGTTTCATCATGCCCTGGATAGACCCTGATATTGCCATTCAGCTGACATAACGTCAAGATACTTCTTCTTAACTCTGGTAAAGATCCTGAATAGAGGTCATGGCGTCCCACGCTATCTTTGAACAAGGTATCGCCTGTGAATAGCCTGCCGTCATAAAGATAGCATACAGAGCCTTTGGTGTGTCCTGGCGTATGATAGACTTCAACAAACTGATCTGCAAACGGTATTTTCATCTGATGGGTCACATATTGAAGATTTAAGTTCTTTCTCTTATAAGGATGCGCTTTTGGAGCATAGCCGTTATACTGATCTTCAAATAATAAATGCGCATCATCCAAGTGAATATAGATGGGTACGTCAAATTCACCGATCAGTTCGATGTGGTCGTTATGTGCATGGGTAAGTAATATTCCGATGAGTGTTCTTCCGCTAAGTGCCAAATTGATTTCCTCATAATCGTGGGAGGGGTCGATTAGGAAACAGGAATCGAATCTGCATATCAAATATGCATGGGCAAACGGGTCTTTTTCTTTAAATGTATTCATCTTTTTATAGAAAAAAAACTATTCAAGGAATAGCTTATTTCTTTTCTTTATGGATTGTATATTTTCTTTCGCGTGGGCAGTATTTTTTCAATTCCAAACGTTCTGGTGTTAATTTTTTATTTTTGTTGGTATGATAATTTTCTTCGCCGCACTCTGTACAAACCAATTTGACTAGGTCTCGCATGATATTCCCTCCAAACGTACAAAAACATTATAACAAATCAGTCTTTGTTTTTCAATGCTTTTAATGCTTTATTTTTTTATTTCGTTTTTTGCAAGGTTTCCGATTTGACACTGAGACTTAATTCTACCTTTTTGTTATACTATATTATATAATATAAATCGGGTGATGAAATGCAAAGAGAAGAGACAAGAAAGGTCAAGGTCGGAGAATTCGA
>DOYO01000007.1:0-3793 GCA_003518475.1 Acholeplasmataceae bacterium | reverse complement strand
AAAAAAAGAATTACGATTCCATTGGTTGCCGATATTCATTTTGATTATCGTTTAGCCTTGGAGGCTATTCATCAGGGTGTTGATAAGATCAGATTAAATCCTGGTAATATTCCAAAGCGCGAGCATGTTGAAGAGGTTGTCAGGGCATGCAAGGAAAAAAATATTCCAATTCGGATCGGTGTCAATAGCGGATCCTTGCCAAACAGAATGGCTCCAACCGCTGAAAACATGGTAGCAACCGCGAAGCATCATATCGAAATATTGGAATCGATGGATTTTTACGATATTGCTTTATCTTTAAAGGCTACGGATATGAGATTGATGATTGAAGCGAACAGACTGGCTGCGAAAACATTCCCTTATCCTTTGCACTTAGGTGTCACTGAAGCGGGAACAGCATTCTCAGGTGCGATCAAATCGGCGATGGGTATCGGTATTCTTCTCGCTGAAGGCATCGGTAATACCATTAGAGTTTCCTTAACAGATAATCCTGTTTTAGAAATCCAGGCTGCTAAGGAAATCCTTAAGAATTTGGGATTGCGAGATAAGGTACCAAATCTGATCAGCTGCCCGACATGCGGCAGAATTCAATATGACATGATCGATATTGCCAAGAAGGTTGAACAATATTTGCTTAAGGTCAATAAAAACATCAACGTCGCCATCATGGGATGCGCTGTTAACGGTCCCGGCGAAGCGACACATGCTGATATCGGCATTGCCGGCGGCAAAGGCGAAGCCATTTTATTCAGACGCGGCAAGATCATTAAAAAGATTAAAGAATCTGAAGTTTATGATGTTTTGGTTGAAGAAATCAATAACTTTGATGATTCCATTCCAACAGAATCCTCAGACCAGGAATAAAATACTTATTTAAAACAAGAATGCTCCATATCGTTTTGATATGAAGCATTTTTTTATTTAGTGTTGGTGATCGTGATGATGTTGGTGCTCGGTACAGACATGATTATTGGATTTTAAAGTACCGTTGGCAAATGCCTTCAATACATCATCCAATCTACCTTTGGCTCCGACAATGACTTCAATTCCAAATTCTTTGAATAATCGGAAGGCTCCATCGCCCATATTGCCAGAAATTAATGTATTAATACCTAATTCATTCAAGAATTTTGGCAGGGAACCAGGTTGATGACCTGGACTCTTGATCATCTCAATCAACTTATATTTGTTATCTTTTACTTCATAGATCCCAAAATATGGAGCATGACCAAAATGCTCAGAAATCATATCATGGTCGCACGTCAATGCAATTTTCATCTTATTTCTCCTTTAGTGAGACTATTTGTACTGGTTGTTCTTTATTTTGCAAAACTTCTCAATTTTACAGATGCGCTTTCTGCTGCATTCACGAGTTGATATGCAATCGGAGATGCCGTTAAGGCAGGATGTGTTCCAGCTTGGAACAACGCAATATCATCTGCAGTCATCTTCTTGCTGATGAATGCGCTAATCGCATTGATCAGTTCTCCACCGCTCAATGCACCAAATATCTGACCTCCGACAATGATGCCTTCGCTCTTTTCAAAAATCAATCTAACCTTCATCAGTGCGCTACCTGGCATCAAGCCTGGATGTC
This sequence comes from Acholeplasmataceae bacterium, assembly GCA_003518475.1. GTDB lineage: Bacteria > Bacillota_I > Bacilli_A > Acholeplasmatales > Acholeplasmataceae > Peloplasma. The sequence continues at coordinate 2,196 of DOYO01000007.1, read as the reverse complement.
TATTGACAGATTCCGCATCTCCAATGACAATCTGGTATCCTTTTCTTACTGCTTCATCAGAAGTAAGTCCTGCTGAAGCGAAAGCCTTGCCATGCAAAGCGGTTGAAAAGCATCCTACAACGCCATGATTCATTCTATGCTGCATGAATAAATTAGATCCTGCGACACGCGCTTCCATGGTTGCAATCGATGCAAGTCTTAGTGAAGAAGGCGTCTTATCGAAAAATGATGTTTTTTCAGCACAGTCTCCGCAAGCGAAGACGAATGGGTCAGAGGTCTGCATATAGAAATCAACAACGATTCCACCTGTTGGTCCAATCTTTAAGTTTGCAAGCTTACCCAATTGGTTGTTTGCTTTACATCCGATACCTAAAATAACAAGATCGGCAGGGATGACATCGCCATTATCCAAAAGGATGCCTTCTACTTTTTCCTTACCCTTGATTTCCATCACACGACTTTGAGTTAGGATACGAATACCTTGTTCAATCAGTTCTTTTTCAGCTAAATCACAGAAATCTTTGTCATAAACAAGATTCAAACAGCGATCCTGCATTTCAATGATGGTAACTTCATGCTCTGGATTGTTCTTCTTAAGTTCTTCAGCCATTTCAACACCGATGAATCCCCCTCCGATGATGACAATCTTCTGAGATACTTTAACTTGTTCCATTAGCTTTGTGAGATAAGGTGTATTTTTATGAATGGCGAACACATTATGTAAGGTCGCGCCTTTGATTGGTGGTTCGATTGGAAGCGAACCAGTCGCTAAAATCAAACGATCGTAAGAAATATCTTCATTCTTTCCGTGAACAACCTTTTTTTCTAAATCAATAGATTCAGCGATATCAATCACACTGTCAATCTTTTGATTTGGAAACATAGTTCCGACTGGAATGAGGTTCTTCATTGGATCGCCAATGGTTCCATAAATGTATGGAATACCGCATGGGATTGGAACCTGTTCAAATTCTCTAATGACACAAATACTCTTGTCTGGGTAAAATTTCCTTGCTGTACTGGCTGCAACAGCGCCTGCAGCGCTTGCACCAATAATAACTACATCATACTTTTTCATAATTTTCCTCTCTATTTCTTATTTTCCTTTTGCAATTTTCTTTTAAACAATTCTTTTCATCACCAGGGTGGTTACAAAGCTTATAATGTCCGCCCTTGACTGATATATTCTTTTGATGAATCAATGCATCTGCTATTTTAAAACGCGCCTTCTCATAGATGGATTGCACAGTTGTTCTTGCAATTTCCATCATGCCTGCACATTCCTGCTGTGTTAGATTCGCATAGTCAATCAATCTGATGGTTTCATACTCTTCCAAACTTAACTGGACTGTTTCACTGGCTTCTTCTGGAAATGGCACAAACAAAAATTCTCGATCGCAACAAACCGTTCTTAACTTCTGCGGTCTACTCATACATGATTCACCTTCTTATCGTGGATTCTACATTCATTGTATTCTTATTTCTGACATATGTCAATAATTATCAAGAATATGTGAATAAAAACAAAAGAGGGAACCTTAGTCAAAAGGTTCCCAAATCATTTAAAATATTTAAAAATTTTTAAACATAGAGTGTGATCTCATAATCACAGATATCCTGATAGAATTCTTTTTCATGGGAAACCAAAATCAAAGTCCCCTTATATTCAATCAGAGCATCCATCAATGCTTCTTTCGCGCTTTGATCCAAATGGTTTGTTGGTTCATCCATAATCAAGACATTACCCTTTTGGTGTCTGAGCAGTGCAAGTCTGACCTTGGTCTGTTCTCCGCCTGAAAGGGTATTGATGTCACGCATCGCCATTTCATAATCGATGCCGTGATTGCCCAATAAAGACATGACTTCCTTCTTTGTGAAATCTTCATAACGTTCATGAACAACCTGAAACGGCGTGATTCCAGCTCTGAACTTCGAGTCCTGTTCGAAGTATGCGATCTTCACCGTATCAGACCATTTGTAATCCCCAGAAATCTGTGGGATATCTCCAAGAACCGTCTTGAGGAATGTCGATTTACCAATACCGTTTTTACCGGTAATAGCAACCTTGTCTTCCTTCATGATCTTGACATTGAGCGGTTCCAATAAAGGCTCAGCATAGCCGATTTCCAACTCTTTAGTCGTTAATACATCCTTGCCAGATGCTGAAGCGAGTGGGAACTGGAAGTGATAGGTCTT
>DOYO01000087.1:1368-4741 GCA_003518475.1 Acholeplasmataceae bacterium | reverse complement strand
TTTAACTTCTTTTGGGTTGATCTTAAGAGGTTTGCTATCTTTAAAAACCGTATCCCAAAACTGTACTGCATTTTCTTTATGGTTCATATTCTTTTAACCTGCTCATTCCTATGAATCAATACTTTCATCTAGTCAAAGACATCATAGTTATTTTCAAGTGGTATAACGCTGGATTTAGTAATTCTTAAACAGATGGTTTTAATCGTTCATATTCATACAAATTATATCATTTAGGAGAACACTATAAAAGCCTGGTTTTTGAATTTGATAGCTCATTGGTTGCTAAAAGAATCAAAAAACCATTGAATATCAAGAAAAAAACTCTTCCCAAGGGTGAGAAGAGCGTTTCATACTAATATTGGTGACCCGTACTGGTTCACGATTTTTCCCGAGTTAACTATGCTTGCTTATTATATAGCCCTTTGTTTTTAAGTTTATTTTGGTAACTTTGTTAATTGCTTTGATTTATTAGGTTTATGATAATCTTTACTATAGTTTCTCTTTCATTTGGATTAGATAAAGCAATCATAAGCACTATTGCAACCAATGCATTATCATCAAGTATTCTAGAGCCATCTTTCTTATATATAATTCCATAAATGTCCAAAAACCATAAAAATATAGATGCAGCAATGCGTTTGTTCCCATCATAAAAAGCATGGTCTTTCACAATAAAATAAAGAAGATTTGCAGCTTTTTCTTCAATGGATGGATAAACCTCTTCTCCAAATGCGGTTTGATAAATCGCATTCAATGCACCATGAAAAGAATTGTCTTTTTCTTTACCGAACCATTGTGTTTTTCCATAATCAGGCAATCCTTTTATTTCTTTGATTGCATCTTTATATTCTAACTTTATTTTCTTATCGTCTTTTGTAATATTTGTGATTGTTAGTGATTTGTGGTCGTACTTATCTAAAGTTTCAAGTGCATAAGCATATTTTGATATGATACGGAGTAAACTTTTTGATTCTTCGGATTCAAGTTCTTTTCGCTCAATAAAATCAGCAATGAGTTTTACTGAGTTTGCAAAAGTTTTATAGTATTCTCGATTCCTTGTAAGTCTTTCTTGATCAATCGCATATCCTTTATAGATATATTCTTTAAGGATCTGATTTGCCCATTTTCGGAAAATGATACCTCGTTTTGACTTCACTCTATAACCTACAGATATAATTACGTCTAGATTATAAAGATTAGTCTTGTATTTTTTTCCATCAGATGCAGTTACCGAGGATTTCTCGGTTACTGAACTTGCCACGAGTTCTTGTTCCTTAAAAATATTCTTTATGTGCAAACCAATATTATCTGTAGTCACACTAAAAAGTTCACTCATTTGTTTTTGAGTCAACCAAACAGTATCTTTTTCAGAATCAATCTTAACATCTATTTCAAGACTACCATCTCGAAATACTATGACACTTCTCTCCATAGAAATATGATTCATTTTTATTTACCATACTTAGCTTTCATTTCATTTAAGAAAAGTGCACCATCAACCCTTGGATTAGATCGATCTATATCTTTAAGCGAATCATTGATGAGTTCAATCATTTGTCTTTTAGCAATTTCCTTTTCATAAACTTCGATACTCATAATAACCATAGAACCATAACCATTTTTAGTGATAAAAACAGGTTCATTGGTCTCTTCTACATACTTTGAAATTGATGCAGTATTTTTGAGTTCTCTGATTGGTATTATTTTTGGCATATTAATCGTCCCCTTTTTATACCATAATTATACCACATATATTTGATATTCAACGTCTCCTTAATAATACTAATTATTTCAATCAGTAATTTGAACCTGCTCTATTCTTCACTTGGATATGCTTCTTTAATATTTTGAATAAAGCCATCAAAATTTTCATCTTCTATGAGTTCTTCTATTTCATCTAGATCATCTATATGTATAACTTTGATTTCTTCAATAATGACATCATTATAACCCAAAAATAGAGTAAATTTCATCACATCATTAATGGCTTCCTCTTCTGATTCTTTCAATGAGTAAAAATTCTGGAAAAATGGGCTAACTTCATCTATTGCATTTAATAGTATATAAATAGCTGTTTTTTTATTCGATTCCTTTTTGCTCTTTTTTTGATCACCGACATTTTTCATTTTTTCACCATTATTAGATTTATTAAACGTGTTAATCATTATGATAATTATATCATAGTTGCAACATGTTAATAAAACACCAAAACTTATGTCAATATAAGTAGATTTTTTTAGCATTAATCAATAATTTATCATCAACTTTCAATAAGTGGTGTAGATTTTGCTTATGTCGACATGAATTTTTTGTGTTTGGAGCAATTCAACCAAAAACTAAAGAAACGACAAATTTTCCTGTTTCTTTTGATTTATAAAGAACTGTAACTACCTATAAATATCTAGAAAAAAAGCCCTTCCCACGGGTGAGAAGAGCGTTTCATGCTATTATTGGTGACCCGTACGGATTCAGAACCCGCGAATCTCCCTTTTATATTTATTGAAATCGTTTGATTTCTTATTTATGCTGGATAAACAGCATCAAATGCATCCTGCATCCAATCCCCTGTGAAATATCCAACAAGTGTTAGATACACAGTGGATGTGTCAGCTCCTGCAACAGATACGCCGTTAACCTCCAAATGGATGTCTCCATAAACACCTGCGACCTGAACAGCTGTTGAACTCTTCTGACCAAATGTCTGTGATGTTTTCAAATTGACATCATCAGAAACAGTTGCTGTGATGGTATTTGAATCACTGACTCTGACCGTATTTGTCATCGCCTTATTGGATCCATAGAATCCAACAAGTCCGCCAAGATAGAATGTCTTTGTTGTTTCAGCTTCATTTTCATTCTTCACGTGAGTTAAACTCATTGATCCGCCGTAAAATGCGTTGATGATATTGCTATAGGCGATACCAGCCAATCCGCCGACATAGATGGAATAAATGCCTGATGTTGTTTCAGAAAGCGTACCGAAATCCAATGTCACATCGACATTTCCTATGCTTAAGATGTTTTCTACAGATTTGCTGATGTTTCTCGCGTTATGATCGCCGATCAAACCGCCGACATTCGCTTGAATATCCTTATTCTTTGTATTTATAGCTGCCAATTCAAATGAGACATTCGCATCGCTTTTCACTTCTTTAAGGATAGAATCTTCTGTCATATAACCGACTGCGCCNNGATAGTTCAGCACCGATGATCGATGCTTTATTTTCACCTACAATACCGCCGACATATGCCTGCACGGTGCTTGAGGTTGTGACGTTGATTTCACTATTCGTAATCGTGATATTTTCAATGACTGCAGCTGCGCTGGAGACATAACCTGCCAAAATACCGATTCTTGAAGATGTTGACATCA
>DOYO01000087.1:0-1354 GCA_003518475.1 Acholeplasmataceae bacterium | reverse complement strand
GGAGTGACTGACGAACCGATGGTAACGTTGTCTAACACTAAATTCTTAATCGTTCCAGAGGAAACATAACCGAAGACTCCGGTATAGGTTGCTGCTGTTCCAAAAGTTACATTCTTAATTGAGAATCCCATGCCATCGAATGTTCCAGAGAATGAGGATGTGAATGGTGAAACGAAAGTTGTTCCTGAGAAATCGAGATCATTATCTAAAACAAAGTTTCCCGCTCTGTTTGTCTTCATTGCCAGAAATTCTTCTGTTGTCGTAATATGTTGCGTGACTGCGGATGCGAGTTCAAAAACTTTTTCGCCAATCATCAATGAATCTCTTTCCATCGTTGCGTATACCTTAACGGTATAAGCAATTGCGTTATCTAGTGCTGAAAACTTGATTGCTACCAAATCAGCTTCTGTAGCGATTTCCTTTGAATTGGAAAGTGTTCCGTCTGCTTTAAAAAGCTTGACGATGATCCCTCCGGTAATTTCTTCTTCCGGATCATCAATCACGACAGTGAATGTGATTGCTGTCTGTTCGATTTCAACATCTGTGAAGGTTGCTTCTACTGATGTCTTTTCCGTACATCCAGCAAGTAAAACGATAAAGAGAACACTGAAGATGATGCCAATAATTTTTTTCATAATCCACCTCGTAATTTTGTCATTGTTTGAGAAAGTCTGCTTAAAACGATTGCTTTGCCTAACAAAGCAAGTGAAATTGGAAGACTTGGTCCATGCATGTCGCCAGTCGTTGCGATTCTAAGCGACATGAATAAGGGCTTGCCCTTTGTTCCCGTATCCAATCCGGTTTTTTTAATGAGCGGTTCAATGCTTTCCGCAGTAAATTCAGCAGTTTCTAAATTCTTATAGAACGCTTCTAATATAGGAAGACTTTGGTTTTCTACCAGGAATTGATAAGATTCATCAAGAAGGGTGAACGTTTCATGGAAGAATGCCTTATATAAGGAAACAATTTCTCCGATATGTGTCATCCGGTCATGTAAAATACCTACCAAAAGCTTTAACCATTCTTCACTTGGTATTTCAATCTTTTCTTTTTCAAGGAAAACTCTGCATTTTGGAGCTAAGTCTTCAATAGAAAGCTGTTTGATATACTTGCTATTGACATAGGCAAGCTTTTCCTTATCGAACATCGCTGGAGCTTTAGAGAGTCTGTTTGGATCGAAATGCTTAATGATTTCTTCCTTTGTCAATATTTCTTGATTATCGTTAGGAGACCATCCCAATAAAGAGATGAAGTTGAACATCGCTTCTGGAATATATCCGATTTCCTTATATTCAGAAATGAATTGAATAACATTCTTATCTCGTTTAGAAAGCTTTTTCTTCTGTTCGTTCAC
>DOYO01000132.1 GCA_003518475.1 Acholeplasmataceae bacterium | reverse complement strand
AGAACCTATCCAATCTTCGCAGCCATCACGCAAGGTGATGTTGAAGTGCTCCGCATGCTTGTTCAAAAGGGAGCAAACCCCAATCAGATCGGTTTCCTTGGAGCAACACCATTAATGTACGCGGCAAGCTTGAAGAAGAACTGGCGTGTCTATGATTATTTGCAGACAGTCTCTTCAAAGACACCTTTCTGGTATGGTTATAATATTAGAAGAATCCTGAGCATTGTCGGAGTTATTCTCATGGCTGTAGGATTTGGCATCGTACTCTTGTTATATTCTATCTAAGACAACAAAAAAAGGAACATTCTCGGAAAGTTCCTTTTTTATGTTTTAATTATACTTCAATAATAGCGTCAGTTGGGCATACTGCCTGGCATGCGCCGCAATCAATACAAATATCTTCATCAATGACGTAGATATCTCCTTCAGAAATACAATCTACTGGGCATTCAGCCTGGCAAGCTCCACATGCTATACAAACTTCAGTAATTCTTCTTGGCATAATTTTATCCTCCATACGTGTCGTATATACATATTTTATAGAAGGTTGTCAAGAAAGTAAACCTGTCTGGGCAATTTTGTGAAATTTTCTATCTTTAAAGGTTAAAATTGATGTCTTATATAATAAAAAAAGAGAATTTTGATTTCTCTTTTATTTTTTAACTATTTAGAAGTGAGTTCCTGTCTTACATTTTTCAAGGCTTTTGACCATCTGATAAGCTGATCCAGCATGGATGTTACATTTGCTTCATGTAGTTTCTGTGGCTTAAAGACAGAATCCTTGTCAAAATCAGTAAACAAACTTAATGTGACATGCGTTCTCACGTCAGCAATCTGAAGTTCTGAAAGTATTCCTCTTAAGTGTTCAGCTGCTCTTGCTCCTCCGACAGATCCATAAGATACGATACCCGCTGCTTTATTGTTCCAGTGATCCTTGGCTAAATCGAGTGCATTCTTTAAGGATGCAGGGATGCTGTGGTTGTATTCTGCAGTAATGAAGACGAAGCCGTCTAGTTCGCTTAATTTCTTGTTCCATTTGGTGATTCCTGAAGTTTCAGAAGATTCGCCCAATAATGGAAGTTTGAATGATTTGATATCGACGATTTCATAGGTCGCATCGCCTCTTTTGTCAGCTAATTCCTTAAACCAAGCACCTACGCTTGGACTGACTCTGCCTTCTCTGGTGCTGCCTAATATGATGCCGATCGTTAATTTTTGATTTGACATGTTTGATTTCCCCTTATGATTTTTAATAGACAATAATGAATCTATATACTTATTATATTTCGAATTCGAAACAATATCAAGTCATATGCTCACTTCAGGATTCATGATAGAAAAAGGCTACTGATAGCATATATGATGTTCACCCTTCAATATGGATAAGATGACTTGACAACTGAATCTAACAGCACTATAATATAGACAGTTATCTATATAGACGTTTATCTATATGTGGAGGAAACTATGAAAAATGACATTGCACTACTTTTTAAAGCGTTATCTGATGAGAACCGGTTAACGATTTTGGAATTACTCATTCAAGGCGAAACATGCGGGTGCACCCTGATTGATAAATTGACAATCACACAGCCTACCATGTCTTATCATTTAAGACAATTGACCGATGTTGGAATCATAAATTCATATAAAGAAGGCATCTGGAAGAAGCATCATGTCGATATAGCTAAGATTGATGAACTTATAGAATTTTTAACTGACCTTAAAAACGCAAAAGGAAATTGTGAAGTATGATAAAAACTATCTTTAGCTGGTTGAATGATCAACTCTTGAAAATGACATGGTTGGAAAGCATCGTCAACTGGTTTTTTGGTGATGTCATCGGTATTGACTCAGAATCTCTGCTTTATAAAGGGATAACTTTTTTCTTTTATGACGTGATTAAAATCTTTATTCTCTTATCAGTTTTGATTTTCTTAGCATCCTATATTCAATCATTCTTTTCACCTGAACGAACTAGAAAAATCTTAAGTAAGGTCAAAGGTGTTTGGGCAAACGTCATCGGTGCGCTTCTCGGCACAGTCACGCCATTTTGTTCCTGTTCATCCATTCCGATCTTTATTGGATTTACCAAAGCAGGACTACCCATCGGCGTTACATTTTCCTTTCTGATTTCATCGCCATTGGTTGATTTGGCTTCAGTGATCTTACTTGCAAGCATCTTCAACTGGCAAATCGCCTTGGCTTACGTTGTGGTCGGATTATTGATTGCTGTGATTGGTGGAACCTTGATTTCAGTCTTTAAGATGGAACGTTATGTGGAAGAATTCGTCACTGCGAAAATGGAAGGCGAACCAATTAATTTTGATGACATCGAAGAGTTTAAGTTGACACGTAAAGAACGTGTTAAGTATTCAATAGATCAAGTCAAGGAAATCGTTCATAAGGTTTGGATCTATGTATTAATTGGTGTTGGTATCGGTGCGATCATTCATGGATTCATCCCGCAAGCCTGGATTGAAACGGTCTTAGGTGCGAATAATCCTTTCTCTGTCATTATTGCCACTCTATTAGGAATTCCAATGTATGCGGATATCTTTGGCACACTCCCAATCGCTGAAGCCCTTGTTTTAAAAGGTGTCGGTATCGGTACAGTCTTAGCATTCATGATGGCTGTGACCGCATTATCATTACCATCGATCATCATGCTTAAAAAAGTGGTCAAGATGAAACTACTTGCCATGTTTGTCGGAATTGTCACAGTTGGCATCATCATCATGGGTTATTTATTCAATGCCTTCGGACATTTGTTTTTCTAAGCACCACCAATAAGGTTGAAAAGAGCAAGATGCTCATACAAAAAGGAGAAAGAAGATCATGGAAATTAAAGTACTGGGTTCAGGTTGTGCAAATTGCAAGAAACTATTAGAAAATGTAGAAGTCGCATGTAAGGAACTATCATTAAATGCGAACATCATCTATGTGACA
>DOYO01000076.1 GCA_003518475.1 Acholeplasmataceae bacterium | reverse complement strand
CAATAAGAGTGTTTGTTTTGACATTCAAATCATAACGAAATAATAGCCTTAACAACATAGACGTTGCTAAGGCTATTTTTATTAGGTATTTAAATAATTGTATGGTCTAAGCATAGCTATCCAAAATTGTATGGTGTACCCTATGATTTTTGAAAGCGCGATTTATGATGAAAAAAATGAAGAACTCTTTTACAATAAGATTAGCCAACCTAATCCAAGAGAAAGGAGTTCTTCATGTATGATGATACCATACATATTTTACAATTATCGCATTTAAAAGACAAGATTGAGCACCTAGATATACGCGTTGAATCAAATCAATTAATCGCAGAAATTCGTCTGAAACAAATTACTGATGTCTGTCCTACATGTACATCAAGTGCTGTAAGTTTCCATGAGTACAAGTATCACAAGATTATACACAGCATTTCAACTGGCCAATCCTGCATTTTACACTATCACCATAGACGATACCGATGTCAAACCTGTGGGAAAACATTTGGTGAGTACAATCCATTTGTACAAAAGTATTCAAATATAGGACATTATACTCGACTATCTGTTTTGGATTATCTTAAAGACTTCAATCACACCTTCACGGATACAGCAAATCTTTACCACATCTCAATCCAAAGTGCGATTGATATCTTTGATCAAGCGGTTGACGCGAAACGCAGAGTGCTACCTGAAGTCATCTGTATTGATGAAGTATTCACGAACAAAATGAACAGATATAAGTATGCCTGTATACTTCTTGACTTTAAGGCATCCAAGATTATCGATGTCATCTCAACCAGACACAAGAACTATTTGATTGAATACTTCTCCAGGATACCTAAAGCTGAAAAAGATCAAGTTAAAGTATTCGTCATGGATATGTGGGAATCCTATCGTGAAGCGATCAAGTTGACATTCCCCAACACATTGATAGCCATCGATTCATTTCATATCATCAGAACCCTAAACGATGTCGTCAAGGTCATTAGAATCAGGACGCAAAACAAATATCGACTGAATAAAAGCAGCCCTGAACATGATGACATGTACTACTATATGCTCAAGAAATTTCATTATTTTCTAGTGAAGAATTATGAGAATATCTTCGATGGCAAGATTAGAATCGCCAAATATAACACCTATTGGCACAAGTCGGAAATTTTAGATTATCTGCTTTCTATCGATGAAGATCTAAAAAGCGCATATCGACTTAAAGAAAGATATAGAGAGTTCAACTTGACAGCTGAGTATGAAACCTGTGACGATGAACTGGATAGTCTTATTTATGAATTTAGAAACCATAAGCTACTTGAACTGAGAACATTTGGTAAGACTATAGAGCATTGGCGCATTGAGATCAAAAATTCATTTCTAGTATTCAATAAACGGCGTGTATCCAATGGTCCAATCGAATCAACAAACTCAAAGATTAAAACGATCATCAAAACAGCGAATGGCATCAGAAAGTTCACACGATTCAGAAATAGAGTCATGTATTCCATCAATAAAGATATCCCAATTAAAAACAAATGATCAATTTGGATTATTGGCATAGAAAAAGGCACATCTTTTGACGTGCCTTTTCACTACCATATGATTTTGGATAGCATGGTTTAACCATACAATTTTTGAAAGCCCTATTTAGCACTTACCATATCATTTTGGAAAGGGCCTTTTTATTTTATTGATTCTGATAAACTTCTTTTCTTCAATATTTCTTACTTTGTAGAATCACGATATATCGGTTTCGTTTTTAAGTGAATAATTCTATTTCGATCTTCCTTGTATTTAATTCGGTTCAATAATGTTACAATACTCTCGTTCCCTAAAACTTCTTTATCCGTATCAATCGTAGTCAAAGGGATTTCGTAATTTCTCGCATCAATCGTATTATCAAAACCGATGACTTGAACATCCTGCGGAACTCTTTTACCCATTAGTTTCAATGCTTTGATCGTTGAGATTGCTAAGAAATCATTTGCACAAACGAATAATTCTGGGAGTTCATCCATCTGTTTCAATTCATTCGCAAGCGCCTCCTGATTTCCATAGGGAAATTCGTCAGCTTTAGTGACATTGAGTTTTGACTGATAGTGAATCTTATGTTCAAATAATGCTTCCCTGAATCCGACAAAGCGCTCATAAAATCCCAAACAATGCAGATAATCCCCGATAAATCCGATTTTGGTGATAGATGAAGTCCTGATTAAGTGCTTGATCATGTTCTTGATGCTGTTTCTATTTTCCATCAGGACGATATCAAAATCCCCTGAATACTCAATGCATTCGATGGTACTGTCCATAAAGACAACTGGGATTTTAAGTGATAAAATTTGTTTCACTAAAGATTCATCAAAGGTTTCCAAGCAAAGGATTCCGCTGACTTGGCTGATTCTAATATAATCCTTTAAGTCCTGAAATTGATGGATTTTACCGTATTGGAATTGAAGCAGGTTCAGATTATACTTTGTTACAATATTGTCAATGCCACGAAGGACTGATAAGAAGAAGTTCAGGTTCTGAAGATCATTGGTTGTGAGAATCATGATATTTTTATGATGAATGATTGTTTCTCTTTTCGCAACCGTATCCAAATTTTTGTATCCGAGTTCTATTGCTTTATTTAAAATCAACTGCTTCGTTTTTTCTGGCAAGTGTTGATTGTTGAAAGCTTTGGATACCGTATTTCTAGACATATTGAGCGCTTCAGCTATATTGTCCATACTGACTTTGTTTTGCATAAGACCACCTCGAAAACAGTATAACATATATTTACAAATGCACAATAGAAAGTTGATAAAAACCCTTACATATTTACAAATGCACAAAATCAAGCATATAACTATATTTTGATTGACAACCTATTGTCCGTTATATATAATGCAACTGTAACGATTACCCAAGAATAACAAGAGGTAACCCATGAAGACTAAAAAACCAAACCATTTTAAGAAAAATTACCAAGTTCTGGTGTTCTTGATCCCTGCACTTGTTTTTGTTTTTGTCTTCAGTTATATTCCAATGTACGGCGTGCTCATTGCATTTCAAAATTACGTTCCCGGGGATCCAATCTTTTCACTTCAAGCGGACTGGGTTGGACTCTATCACTTCAATGCATTTATCAACGATTTCCGTTTTGAACAATTAATGGTCAATACGTTCTTAATTTCTATATTTGGATTTTTAATTGGGTTTCCATTACCGATTTTGATTGCAGTCTTACTGAATTCAATGAGAAACAGCAAGGCATCCAAGCGTTTGCAAACAATCTTCTATGCACCGCACTTTATTTCAATCATTGTTTTAGTTGGTATGCTTCATCTGCTATTTGGTGAGTACGGTTTAATCAATCATTTGGCGATTGCACTCGGTGGTGCGAAATACTCATATTTCTTAGAAGCTGATGCGTTCAGACCACTATTTATCCTATCGGGCAATTGGCAAGATTTCGGATGGAGCGCAATTATTTATCTAGCTGCATTATCGGGTGTCGATCCAACCCTCCATGAAGCAGCGGTTGTTGATGGCGCATCTCGTTTTCAACGCGTTCTACATATCGATTTACCTGCAATATTTCCAACAATCTCCATCTTGCTCATCCTATCCATTGGGAATTTGATGGGTGTTGGTTATGAAAAAATACTATTGATGCAAACCGGTGGGAACATCTCTGTTTCTGAAGTCATCTCCACTTATGTGTATAAGACAGGTCTTACAGGATTCCCAGATTTCAGTTACGCAACTGCAATCGGGCTCTTCAATGCATTAATCAACGTATTCTTATTGATCTTCGCGAATACAATGGCAAAAAGATTTTCAGAAAATAGTTTGTGGTAGGAGGAGCGGAACATGAAATTATTCCAAAAGAAAAAGACGCTCTTTGAAGCCAAAGGCGACAAGTATTATTATTTCATTAACAATTTGATTATGGGTATCTTGGCTGTCATTGTCATTTATCCTTTATATTTCATCGTAATCGCCTCGGTATCAAATCCTGATGCGGTTATGAATGGTGAAGTGCTCCTTTATCCAATCAAGTTTTCATTAGAAGGATATCAGAGATTGCTGGGTGAAAGTCAAATCTGGATCGGATATAGAAACACGATCTTATATACAACAATCGGTACCGCACTCAACATCTTCGTGACAATTCCAGCTGGATGGGCGCTTTCCAGAAAGAATTTAGCGCATCGCAAGTTTATCATGTGGTTCTTTATTGTAACAATGTTTTTTGGAGGAGGACTCATTCCCTTCTACCTGCTGATTTCCAGTTTGGATTGGATTGATTCACCACTCGCGTTGATTATTCCAGGAGCAGTCAGCGTATGGAACGTCTTTATGACAAAAGCATTCTACGAATCCAATATACCCGAAGAGTTACTGGAAGCAGCTAAAATAGATGGAGCAAACGAGTATCGAACCTTCTTAAGCATTATATTGCCGATCTCTAAACCGATCATTGCAGTTATGGTTCTGTTTTATGCAGTCGGCCACTGGAACTCCTACTTCAACGCACTCATCTTTATTCACAGTGAAAACTTATATCCGCTGCAACTTGTATTAAGGGATATATTGATTATTGCTGAAGGTGTTACCGGTACAGGGGATCCACAAACCATTTTAGAGCAGCAACGCATCGCGAACATGATCAAGTATTCATCGATTATCGTATCAAGTTTGCCAATCATCATCTTATACCCTTTCATTCAACGATTCTTTGAAAAGGGATTCTTAATAGGAAGTTTCAAGTGAGGAGAAAAAAATGAAGAAAATATTATTAGTAGTCTTTGCAGCATTCACGCTGTTCATCATCACAGCATGCGGTGGTACTCCAGATGAAGAAGTCGCTGATTTGGAAAAAATCGGGTATCAGTGGGAAGATCCGACTGCTCCGATTGTTACAGAAAAGGGATCCATTTCTTATGAGATTTTAGCACCAAAAAATGCACTTGCAGATGAATATAACGATATGCAGATTATGAATACTTTACATGATATGACAAACGTTGATATCAACTGGAGAAACGTATCGGAAGCTTCTTATCTTGCATCGAAGAGTTTGATTATGGCAGACAAGAAAAACCTTCCAGATGCCATTTATCATGCTGGTTTCAGTGAACAAGAAATTATCTTGTATTCATCAAGAAAACAAATTATCGCTCTTGATGATTACTTGGAGTATATGCCTAATTTCAGCAAGATTCTTGAAGATCGTCCTGATATTCGTGAATTGATGAAAAGTGCGGATGGAAAGATATACAGTCTTCCCCGTATTGAAGAAATGGGATTGCTTGCCTACCCCAATCTACTCTTTTTAAATAAGGAATGGGTTGCTGATTTAATTCAATCTGGAGATATCGACTTTTTAGATGAAACGGATTTGGTGGATGGATTAAGTATGGATATCGCTGATTTTGAAGAGGTTTTACGCTTATTCAAAAATAATGATATGAATGGCAACGGCAATAACGATGAACTTCCATTATCCTTTGTCTATCAAAATTGGCAAGGCAATCAAAGTGATCTTTATGGAGCCTTTGGAGTACCCGAAAATGTCAATCACTTAACATTGATTGATGGTGAAATAACCTTTACAGCAACCATGAACAGATGGATGGAAGCCACCAACTTCTATCATGGATGGGTAGAAGACGGTTTGATTGATATGGAAGTATTCTCCCAAAGCCAGGATCAATTCCTAGCGAAGGGGAAAGCAGCTCAACAAAAGCTTGGCGCATTCTATTGGTGGGAATCAGAAACAGTGGTTACCAATCCGGAAGATTATATCGTGATGTCTCCCCTTATCGGGCCATATGGCGACCAATCTATCGGGGTTGCCAATACTCCTGAAGTATCAAAAGGTAATTTCGTTGTTCTATCAAATTGTACGAATCCTGAAGTGCTATTGACATTTATGGATCGATTCTATGATCCCATCATCTCCGCACAGATCAACTACGGTCCGATTGGCATTGTCTATGAAGAAGAACTTGATGAAAACGGCATGCTCGTTCAAAAACCAATTCCTGAAGGCATGACTGCAGATGAGCTTCGTTTAAAGAATTCTCCACTTGGACTCATCTATCTTGGCGAATATCATTGGAACAATGTTGTCAACATGGAACCAAGAGC
>DOYO01000058.1:16289-20137 GCA_003518475.1 Acholeplasmataceae bacterium | reverse complement strand
TGACCATGTCGTCATTGATGATGTATGTTCCCCCTTCAATCGGTTTCAGCATACCGCCTCTACCAACAATGGTATGAAGTGTTGAAAGATCAATCTTAGATTTTTTAAGTTCTTCCATGATGGCGTTCATTCTGAAATCATATTGATCGATTACATGATCAAACTTGTCAATGACATTCGAATCATGTTTGACATTCACTTTCCAAACACAATTTTCATTTTCGAAAATTGCGAGTTTGGTGCTTGTCGATCCCGGATTGATGGTTAAAATTTTATAGGTCATAGAAGACTCCTTTTTTTATAGTGGTTTGAATGTGGATGTAAAATGTCTTAAAATCGGTGATTCATAATCAAAGGCATAACCTTTTAATTCATGACGGTGTTCGAAGACGTGAATCATGGCATCAGCAACAACATCGAGATGGTTATATGTATAGACCCGTCTTGGAATGGTTAAACGCATCAATTCAAGTTTCGCTTCAATATTCTTATTGGTATCTGGGTCTCTCCCTAGGAGGAGTGAGCCGATTTCAACAGCTCTGACACCCGCTTCAACATATAATGCATTCGTGACTGCCAGTGATGGAAATTGATCGTAAGGAATTTGAGGTGCCAAAGCCTTGCAGTCAACAAACACCGCATGTCCTCCTACAGGATATTGGATTGGTATTCCCGCTTCCATCAACCGGTCTCCAAGATATCTGACCTGATCAATACGATGTCTTAAATAGTTTTCATCCAGCGCTTCCATCAATCCCACAGCAAGCGCGTCCATATCTCTGCCGTTTAAACCGCCATACGTAGGAAATCCTTCATAAGCGACTGCTCTGGTTCTACATTTGTCAAACAGGCATTTGTCATCTCTGATCGCGATGATGCCACCCATATTGACCAATCCATCTTTTTTAGCACTCATCAATAAAGCATCTGCATAAGAATAGGTTTCTCTCGCGATATCGATAATATCTTTATCTTGATATCCTTTTTCTCTTTCTTTGATGAAGAATGAATTTTCTGCGTATCTTGCTCCATCAATGATGTTCATGATTCCGTACTTTTTTGCAATCTTATGAACTTCACGCATGTTTTCCATCGATACAGGCTGACCGCCTGCAGAATTATTGGTGATGGTCATGATGATGCCGCAAATATTTTCTTTACCTTTTTCAAGGATTGTCTTTTCAAGAAGTTCCAAATCAAAATTACCTTTAAAAGGATGATAGTTCTTCAAATCATAACAGCATTCCGTCACACAGTCCAGTGCTCTGGCTCCAGCGAGCTCAACATGCGCTCTTGTTGTGTCAAAATGAATGTTAGAAAGATAATACATGCCCTTATGAGTGACCAGCTGTGGTAAAAAGACCTGCTCAGCCCCTCTGCCTTGATGTACCGGCATGAAATATTTGTATCCTGTGATATTTTTAACGACGCTTTCCAATCGGTAAAAGCTTCTGCTACCCGCATATGCTTCATCACCAATCATCATCGCTCCCCATTGTTCCTGACTCATCGCACCAGTTCCGGAATCCGTGAGTAAATCAATATAAACGTCATCGCTTCTCAAAGAAAAAGGGTTATACCCTGCGTTTTTCAGAAGTGTGATACGTTCCTCTTTTGTTGTCTGTCTAATGGATTCAACCATTTTAATGCGGTAAGGCTCTGCCATATACTTTTTGTTCATGAAACGTCTCCTTTAAACCTGATACCCCTATTATACATAAATTTCAAGTAAAAATAAACCCTATGTGAAAGCGCTTTTATCATTATGTGAAATTTTAGTGATTATTCACTGCATCTCATGTTTGAAATGATGAAATCCATGATATATTTTATGTTAAAATAGAGGTAATCAAGAAAACGAGGTCACAAGATGAGCGAAAAATCAGAATCTATTTTAGCGCATGAAAAACTTGGGGGAAAAATCGAAATCACATCCAGAGCGAAAATCAACAACCGCGAGGATTTATCCATCCTTTACACTCCTGGTGTTGCTGAACCATGCTTGGAAATCATGATGGATCCAACCTTAAGCTATACCTATACAAGAAGACACAATCTGATTGCAGTCATCACAGATGGCTCCGCTGTTTTAGGTTTGGGAAATATCGGGCCTGAAGCAGGCATGCCTGTCATGGAAGGAAAGGCGCTTCTATTTAAGGAATTTGGAGATATCGATGCCGTTCCGCTTTGCATTAGGACGCAAGATTCAGCTGAACTGATCAAAACCATTTCACTTCTGGCTGGAAGTTTTGGCGGTATCAATTTAGAGGATATTTCAGCACCTCGCTGTTTTGAAATAGAGGATGCTTTAAAGAAGATATGTGACATTCCAATCTTTCATGACGATCAGCACGGCACAGCGGTCGTTGTCGGTGCCGCTTTATCGAATGCGTTAAAGGTTGTACATAAAAAACTAGATGAAGTTAAAATAGTCATCAATGGTGTCGGTGCTGCAGGAACCGCTATTTGTCATTTTTTGTTATCCCTTGGTGCGAGAAATATCATCTTGGTTGATAAGTCAGGAATTCTTTCTGAGGGTGATGACACACAGAGCATTGAACATCAATTGCTTGCTAAAAAGACCAATAGAAGGAAAGAAAAAGGAACCTTGAAGGATGCCATGAAGAATGCTGATGTCTTTATTGGAGTATCCGCTCCAAATATTGTCACAGAAGACATGATCAGATCCATGAACTTTCACTCCATTGTCTTTCCTCTCGCAAATCCTAAACCTGAAATCACCCGTGAAGAAGCGATGGAAGCTGAAGCGTTCATCATTGGAACTGGTAGTTCAAAATTCCCGAATCAAATCAATAATTTACTTGCTTTCCCTGGTATATTCAGAGGTACGCTTGATGCGCATGCGAAAGAAATCACGATGGATATGCTGAAAGCAGCATCTTCTGCAATTGCAAATATGATTCCAGAAGCTGAACTTTCAAGAGAAAACATCATTCCAAATCCTTTGGATAAGCGTGTTCATCAAGCAGTTGCAAAAGCTGTGAAAGAATCTGCTGAAAAAACGAAAGTCGCTAAGACACACTAAACAAATAAATGCGCTCAAGTTTGAGCGCATTTGCTTTATTTAATCGCCAATGTAGCGATGAATGTATCAATATAAGGATCTAAAAAATCACCATTTGAGTTATCTTCGAAGAATCCATGAATGGAGAACCCAGCTTTAATCTGTCCGCCAATCTGATCTTCTAAACGATGTCCAAACTCCATCGGTTCCCTATCCTTCATCCTCTTTTCAAGGATTTCTTTAGGGAGTTGTTCCAAATCAGAATATGGTATTTTATATCTGACACGCATGTCACCGGTACGATCAACAAGATCTAAATCAAATATATAAACAATCGGATTATTGAATCCGGATAAGAGTCTTCCACCTTTTCTCAAAACACGATAAGCTTCTTTCCATACTTTATTCACATCATCAACAAATGTATTGGAGACCGGATGAAAGATTAAATCAAAAGACTCATCCTTGAAACAAGACAAATCACGCATGTCTCCTTGAACCAATGTGATGTTCAACCCTTCTCTTTTTGCAACCAATCTGTCTTGATTCAACTGCATATCGCTGTTATCTAAAACAGTGACAATGCCTCCGGCAGCTGAAAGCATCGGCGTCTGCTGTCCGCCTCCACTCGCTAAACAAAGAATCTTCTTTCCTTTGATTCCGTCATACCATTCCATCGGTACGGTTTTCGAAGGTGTCAGATAGAGATTGATGATTCCTTTTTTACATGCTTCAATCGTTTCATGATCAACGGGTTCTGTCCATTTATTTTTAATTTCAACTTCGTGATTCCACGCATCTCTGTTATATTTAAGTAAATCCA
>DOYO01000058.1:4033-16185 GCA_003518475.1 Acholeplasmataceae bacterium | reverse complement strand
TTATTAAGTGTGCTTAATTCATCTTTTGTCATAAACCATTTAAATGTATGACCATATGAAATTTTGTTGTGATTGTAAATGAAAAAATACCATCTTGTCTCTTTAACAAGTGAAATATCCTTCCATTGTAGGGTGAAATGCTGATTTTTCGATACGAATTCTATTGAATCTTGTTTCAAGTACATTATCTGTGTTTTCTCATTACCGTAATAATTCTCAATGCTTTTTTTAATTTTGAAATATCTTAAAACTATGTAAATGTCAAAGTAAAAAAACAATAATAAATTCAATACGATGAGAAGTGGTGAATACCATAATCCCGATACGAAATTGTATATAGCAAGAATCTTTAGTCCTAAATATAGCGATAAATTGACACGACTATGAAGATAAGATCTAATAATCCAATCAAAGAATTTTTCCTTAGCGTTTATTTCAAATGTCAATANNAAATAAACCTTATTATTGTTATGCTGAATACTTTTTTGTTTGCTACAAAGAATGTCAACTTTCCGATACAAGATTTTCAGTCGCTTCGTGCGATAGTTACCACTTAATAATAACGAATTTTGAGACTTGAAATAAGCTATACTTCATGACACCTTTTTCCCAGAAAGAAGTTTTTTCTCGTAAGTATCTTCAGGCAACCTGTTTTCTGTTTCTGCTTCTATTTTTTGATCATGCAGTTTCTGTTTTTCATACATGTTCTCAATTAATGCTCCTGCTAGCATCATGAATATAGTGTTGATTTGTGAAAAATCAAGACTGCTATTATTAATTTCAGTAATATACGTCCATAGACAAAAGCCTGTCAAAATTAATAGAGCTATCCATATAGATATAATTCGTAGATTAGCAAAAAAACTTTGGAAAATAATTCTTTGAAGTTTCATCATCCCAAAGCCTAACAAACCTACAAAATGTACCAAGAAAAATGTCTTAATAATCCGCCACACTACAACCCAAGCGCTCAAATCATCTATTACGAAATATAGCCTAATAATAAACATAGTTAATGAAGTAATCAAGCCAATAAAATATATTTTTTTTATGCTCATGTAGAATTCCCCCTTATTTATATAGCTGTTCCATTTATAACTTTTCGTAACGTCCTTAAACCTATTTGCATAAGAACTACATCGATAATAGGATTTTCAGACCTAAAAACTCTAAAAATAATGATTTATCTCAAATGAGAAAGGAAAGAATAATAAAAATGAACCCGCTAATTAAATTTATAACTTTTGCCTTCTTTTCGCCAACAAAATAAACCAATAATTTGCCTTGACCAATTATGCCTGTCCATGATAACAATAAAACTAATATCCCCATAATCAAAAGAATCCAATTCATAAACATCTCCCCTTTCAAAATTGATATTGCATAAACTTGTGAAGTTCAAAATACTAATTATAAACATATGGATTTTCAGTCCTGTTCATCAGATATATCTTATACCGATTTACTACACGTTATTCATGTATTAATTTATCAACTATTTGGCACCATAATCCAATCATAATCATCAAGAAATTCAAAACTTCCAAACGTTATATCTCCTTCGATACCTCTAAAAGCAAAATACTTATATCCAATAATTGTAATGGTATTTTGTTCCCACTCAATCATGTATGTATACCCAATGATATCCGAATATCTGGGGAATAGTCTGTCATGATATCTCATGGAATTAAGATGAGAAAATAGTTCAGCAATGTCATCTTGATCAGTGAGAATAATAGGTTCATATTCTTCAAAGTATGGCTTTCTTTCACCTAGAGCATAGTTTTTATAGATTGTTACCTCAGTATCAGGAACATCAATTCTCACTCTTCGAAAACAGAAAAGTAAAATGATGACTAAAACTAAAGATATAATAATTAGTGCTTTCTTCATGTTTCTTCTATGCCAAACGGTATGTAATCATTCTGAAGCAATGGTCTACATCCCGCTATTTCCTCAATTTTACAAAGAAATTCTTTATCAATCATTTGGCTACCTCATTCATTTCTGTATTTCTAATTAACTCATCTTAAATATTTGGAAACAACAACCACAACCTAAGGTTATTCAGTCGTTTCATGTAATGATTAATTTTTCTCTATCGTTACTTTCTTTAAAATGACTTCACAGTCAGAACAATAATATACATCTTCCAGTTTTGTCGCTGTAAAATTCTTGTACCACGACTGTATTTTTCTTGTTGATTCATCTTCTTGAGATCTCCATACCATTGGAAGCCAACCATTGTGACAATGGATAGATCCTTTTTTCATTGTTTTTTTACAATATGGGCATTCCATAGTTATTCCTCCAATTAAGATAAACTGATATTTTTTGATTCCGTAATAACACATGGATTATCCGTTGTTTCATGCATTAATATTACTTTTTTTGTTACACATTATATCAAGTAATCTATTCATTTCATCTTCTGTAGCATCAAAGAATCCAGATGAATACACTTCTGTTCCGGGTTCTATGTCAACTAAATTTGAAAGATAACAATTTGGGGTATAAGCTAACCTAACTTTTACAGTTTCACCTAAAGTGTTTTCATATTCGGTTTCATATTTAATACCAAATTTTTCTGCTTTTCTAAACGCATCATCAAAACTACTTGCATTTACACAGATTACTCTTTCTTCCCAAGAAATTAAATCGGATAATTTATCGCATTTTTGGTAGTTAATTCTATATATAAGTTTTACTGCATAATTATTTATTCTCATTTTTAACACCTCATTCAATTGCATTATTCTTTAGATATTGAATAGCTATAAGAATTTGTAGTCGTTTCATGCAAGTAACCCCTTGTATCTATGAAACTATAAATCAAAATCTTGGTTTGGATCAGTTAATTATTTTTTAAATTTTATCCTCACTCATATTTGAGTCTCTATTCGAAGTGGATCTGATTTTCATCAAATCACAAGTACTTATTCCTGCAAAAATCGCTCCGATGAATATGATGATTCCAATAGTAACTAAATTCAATATAGAAAATGTGTGTTTTATAGCAATCAGATATACAGGTATTGATAACATTGATATATAAAAAAGATACCTAAAAATCATATATATTAAATAACGGTTATTAAACTCTACATGTTCATTAAACAATTGATAAATCGTATAATTGATTTGATTTCTTATGATGTATCTATAAATTATTGTGACTTTTTTGAAATAAACGTCTTCAGTTAATAAATCGATTCCAATAGGGATAATATATTTATTACCTAACTCGTTTAATTTGTAGGAACTATTCAGGTATTCAATAACATTTTCATCAAATACTTTCGATACGAAATAAATATACGTAATAGAAATTTTTGGATACGGAATGGATTCTTTGAAAACTGTTCGAATAATATTCTCAATTTTATCTATGGTTATGTTTTCAATTGTATGAACGATAATATTATATGATTTTAACTTTAATAAAGTGTTTTTATACGCAGTAAAAATAATCTCATTATTCAAATCACTATTTGTAACGTTAAATTTCATCTTTTCTATATTTAGATTTAGGTTTGTAATGAATTCCTGGTTACTAAATGACTTATGTTTAATCTGTTTTGTCATTGATATTGCCATATATTGAAAATACTGACTTGCTTTTTTCAAACAAATGTTAATTGCCTTGCCTTTCAATAATAAAAATAAACATATAAGAATTAAATCTACAATGCCAATGATAGTAATATAAGTCAATTTGAGTTGTGATATAGATTCTTTGTTAATGGTATATAGAATCAGCAAAGCAAAAATCAATCCAAATAGCAAAATTAAAATACTGCCATATGCGATTGCCTTTGTTGTATACTTCCTATATTCTTCTTTCGATTTTTGTATGTCTTCAAATTCTCTTTTTTTCATGTGTACACACCTCACCTGTAGTAATATTGAGCTCCTAACACAAGGATTTTCAGTCTTATCGTGCACCAAATTCATTGTAAACACTCAGCCAAAATACAAAGGCAGTATAGCATATTAAATTTATACTTTAGAAGAATAGAATTTCTAGAAATTGATCTATTTCTTATATTATTTGCCGATGGCTAAAAATAGTAGGCCATTCATAACATCGTAATACTTATCGGAGTTATTCAAGACAAAAAAACGACAATTTTCGCATTAATTATTTACGAGTTCTTAATGGATTACTGCTAATAATATGCGTTAATTACGTGCAATAATAGACTATAGAAATTGACCCAATAATGCGGAAAACACAGTAAACCATAATATGAGAACAAAAACAAACATTACAATAAATGACCATATGTAATTTTTTAGTGTTTCATTCGTGTTTACTCCGGCTAATAATACAATGATAATTACGATATTCACTAAAGGAATAGCCATCAAAATATGTAATAAAATCCAATCGAATACTCCTAATTGCGTTTTTTCAAACATACATAATCCCTCCCAAATCGTTATTTAATATTATTATAACATCGTAAGTGTAGCTTCCAATAATTTATCTGAAAATATGTTTATATGCTACAAGGATTTTCAGTCGTTTACTGCATGATATAAGAAACAAAAATGTCACTTTTTTTACTCATATAACGGTGCTGGAGACCGAAAATGCAGCTAGTCATTAACAAATGATAGTCCCAATATATTTTGTATCTGCTCAAAGTAATCATAGTAGAACTCACTATCATTTCTAAATTGAACTAAGTTTGAATCTTCAAGTTTTATCAAGTAATCCGTATTAAAAATCATATAGTGCAAAAACCTGTAGGTCATTTGTTCCGCTGTTGAAAGTTCTTTAAAATTAATAACATTATCGTTATCAAAATCTTCTGAGAATATATAGGACTGAATTCCAAAGTCTAAGTCCAAAATATAATGATACATTCTTTCGTCATATGTTGTAGAATCATCTTCTGAATTTCCCCAGATTAACCAAGGTAATACATCTGCACTAAAATGTTTAATTGGATATTCATTATAGCAATAGTAATTGTAACTACCTTTGTTATATGAGTTTGTGACCAAATCCCCATTAGCATTATAAACAGCTTCTCTGCAACCTGTTCCCTCATCATCAGCACTGATATATACAGTATTTTCAAACTCACCTTTCATTCTATGAGTGTTAATTTCTGGTGTGTTCAATAAAACATAATAAATAACATTTAGTTCATAGTTTGATGGTGTATATTCCCTATTAAACTCAATACTATCAATCATGTCATGATTCCATAATAACTCCTCATCACCACTTTGTGAACATCCCGTTAATAATATAAGTAGCAATAAAATCAGCATTTTTTTCATAATATATCTCCATTTTTTTGAATTTTATCTTAATATTAACACAAGGATTTTCAGTCGTTTCAAGCAACATTTAGCAATTAGAATTTGTAAGTAATATATCCACTTCATCAATAATTTCTACTTCATGTCTTAATGTTAGACTATTGTATCTCTTCCGATATCTTTATAATAGTTTCTTATTTTTCGATATCGATGATAATTGGCTTGTCTCTCAGATTCTTGATCGGTTTGCTCATACTGATTTAACCACTGAAAATAATGGGTAAGTTCATGTACATAGGATCCTAGAATATCTTCAATATCCCAGTTAATCTCACCGGATGCAACTGGCATTTTTATTACCGGATATCTATTTGATGAATAATATTTGAATATGCCATATGTCCATGCTCCATTATTCATTTGTACCATTTTAGAATTAATTAGCGTTGTTTTTATTTGAATAGGAAAGTCAAAATGATTTATTAACCACTTATTGAATTGAGAAAATTCATCTCTAATGTTCTGCGGTACTGTATCTTCAGATAAGATAACAATCCCATGCCTAAATTTTTTACTTGCATAAATTTTTCTCCATTTTTTACATTCCCATGGGTTCAAAATAATTACCTCCCTAAACTCTTATTTATTTCCTTGAAAAAATACAAACAAAAACCAAAAGATTTTCAACCATTTCCTACTACTATTATAAATTCATTGTATTAATTAATACTGAATGTCCCATCTATTAGTAATATCCACTCTTACATACATTTTTGTGATTGCATTATTCTCAATGAAAATCGACATATTTAATCGCTCTTTATTATACATAAATATATTTTCTGAATTATTGGTTAGACTGAATCCTAAAGAAGTCATATATTCTTTAAGTTCTTCTTCTGTATATGAATCGCCTACATATAAATCATAAATATGAATTTCTGGATCGGTCGTCCAAATACTCGTTATATATTCTCTACCATCAGAATAATCCGGATAAGCTGTTACATCATAAGTCGTTGTTTCATACTCATCTAAATGGTTATGAATATGATCTTGTTGAACATCAATATCAATCGATTCATCAAATAGCGTATATACACCAAAACCAGGGCAACTACTAAACTTATCTTCCATACTAGTTCTTACATCGCCTGTAATTTCTGTTAACAAATCATACTCAAAATTGCTGTTTTCATTTAAATCTTCAACAATATTCTCTGTTCGTTGTTTAACACAACCAGTTAGTAAAAAAATAAGCAGTAAACATATTATGGCTTTTTTCATATTTTACCCCTCAAAACATTATTTTCAATTTGGTTATATATTATTAATAGCACTTAGACAAGCACTAGTTGACACAAGGATTTTCAGTCGTTTCATGCAATGCTAAAAGACTAATCTAGTCTTTCATGATAGGTTCTTGTAATATATTTAATCCTGTCAAATCTCCAACCTCATATTCTATATCAGATAAACTATCACATAAGGCTTCTATTCTCGATATTATTTTTTCACTTCTCGAAAATACGTAATATTCATTTACATCCACGATAGTAATTCCATAAACACAAGAGCTGTTTATTAATTGATTTTCTTCCCAGATATCTATTGTTTCATTCGATGGAAAAGCTAGAATAGTTGCAAACTGAATCACGAAAAATTTCATTCGCTTTTCCAAAAGTTCATCAAAACGAAAAATTTCTTTTTCAAATAGTGGTGTATATTCGTTGTTACTATAGAAGTATGCACTTAAATCGCCTGATGCAATTCTGTATGTTTGGACTTCATTTTTAAAAAACTCCAAAATCGTAAACATCATATTTTGATTGTCATAAGTTTTTCCAAAAATAATTTTTATACATTTTGTCATTTCACACCTCTTGTTTGACATAAGGATTTTCAGTCCTTTATTCAATAAAAATATCTAGTCTTTTTAGGTTAATGTAGAATTCAAGTCGATTTTTCTATTTTATTTGTATTTTTGTTGTAATAATGCAAACTCTTCAACATATTTATCTATCTTTTCTTTGTCTTTATTTTTATTCAACATTGGTTTCCTAGATCCTAAAATAATAACATTCTCACCTTTTTCCCAATATGGTCCAAGATTATGTACATTAATGTTAGTTAATTTAACGGATAGCATTGCAAACTGCTCGGTCTTAAATTCGTTTGCATTGAGATACAATTCTTTGAGATTGATTAACTTTAATAATACTTCAAATGTTTGTTCGGGTATTTTTACGCTCCACAACTCTAAAAAAATCAGGTTTTGCATAGTCAACAACGTGTCAAGATTGTATAATTTAACTTTTTGTAGAGTTGCAGGATTGCCAGTAAATGCCAGTTCTCTTATTGAACAGTTGCTAAAGTCTAATAGATTATTAATTTTAGAAAAACTAGCTAATGATATACCTTCTAGTTTTGTGTTTTTATTCATTTGCCACAATTTAGTTGCCTTTGTATTCCAAAATCCAACAACAAATTTTAAATTGACTAACTTTTCCAATATTGAAAAATCATGAATAAGAGGAGCCTTCCATAAAAATATTTCTTCAATATCATTTTTGAAATATTCTATGACTTCATCAAATACATTCTGTTTTAGTCTAGTAACAATTATTTTTTTGACCCCAATATATTTGCTGTAATCCTCAATATGTACTTTGTGTCCGTATAGCCATAGAACATCATCTGCAAATCCAATGTAAGCTTCTAGATAACCACTGCTATCTCTTGCTCCATTTCTAGCATTAAATTTTAGTATATAATTCATCAAGTTATTCTTGATTTCGCTGACTCTCATGGTTTCCCCTTTTTATGACACTATTTAAGTCGCAAGTATTTTTGGTATCATTATGTTATTTGTCGTTTAGCATTAAAAGATTTAGTCTTTTTTGTCTTCAAATATCCATTGAAACATATCTTTAAAATCCTCGACGCATTTAGGACATATCCATGAATAATTATCTTCTGTCGTATAGCCCTCATGCATATCCTCGGGATACTCTGAAAACTTATCCCAACAAAAATCACAATGATCGTGATCCCAATCTTCTTTTACTTGTTTCCAAGTTCTAAGATAGAGCTTTTTTTTAAATAAATTCTCCTCTTGACCTCTTAATCTCCAGTCATCTTTTTCTACCATACAAAGGCCCCCAACATGCTTTTATTTCATTATAGCATTCTATTTACAAAAAAAACCACTGTAAATGGCTCATTTGAAATCTCCTTTAATTACAAGATAGAAACACACGATGACAAAATCCTTGATAGAAAGGGTTAAGCTTTTCATCAAAAGGAAAATACCGAAGATGATTCTTGTCGGCTTAAGGAGTGTGATTATGATGACTTGTGATTCCCCGCATCTCTCTTGTATTTAAGTAAATCCATCATTAAACCTCTTTGATGCAATCCGCACTTTCATTGGTTGCTGAATTCACCAATGAAGACACCCTGTATACCTGCATCTTGGATGCGTCATAGGGTGTTAAAACCTTTTGAAGGGTAGGAAAATCCTTAATTCTAGGATTCAACCAGATTTTTTTGGTTTCATCCGTCAAGATGACCGGCATTCGGTCATGAATGCTTTTCACGAGCTGGTTTGCATTGGTGGTGATGATGGTCGCTGTATGAAGCTTTGAACCATCTTCTTTTACGTAAGTACTCCATAGACCAGCCATTGGGAAAATAGAATGATCAGACATGAAGATATGCATCGGTGTTTTACCCTTTTCTTCTTTTCTCCATTCATAAAAACCATTCGCGAGAATGATGCATCTTTTGCTCTCTAAAGAAGGCTTGAACGAAGGTTTTTCTGTGAGTGTCTCTGATTTGGCATTGATCAGATTGTTTCCAATCTTTTCATCCTTTGCAAATGATGGAACAAGCCCCCACTTGAATAAACCTACTCTATTTTTATTTCCATCATTGATGATTGAAATAATACCTTGACCAGGAGCGACATTGTATCTTGGAAGTTCAAAACCAGATTTGGTATCTTCAATGTCAAAAGACTCCTTCAGATAATTTCTCAGCTCATCTTCACTGATGCTGATGGTGAAACGTCCACACATGCGCGACACCTCCAAAAAAATAGTATGATATTAAGATTTATATGCGATTGCTTCAATCTCGATTTGAACATCCTTTGGAAGTCTTCTCACTTCAACTGCAGCTCTCGCGGGTTTATGATCCCCAAAGAACTCTGCGTAAACTTCATTCATCGCACCAAAATCCGATAGATTGGTCATATAGACGTTGCATTTGACAATATCTGTTTTTTTAAGTCCTGCTTCTTCAACAATCGCTAAGATATTCGTTAAGGATTGTTTCGTTTGTTTTCTGATGTCATCAGAAACGAGTGTCATCGTTTCAGGAACAAATGGGATTTGTCCTGAAACATATAAAGTATCCTTAACCAGTACGCCTTGGCTATAAGGTCCAACTGCGCTAGGCGCTTTTTTCGTAACTATGAATTTCATGTTTTAATCACCTCGTTGGCTTTATTATACCACTAAAAAAGGGTATAATAAAGGGTATACAAGCAGTAGAAATCAGGTCAATATGAATCCCATCAAAGTCGGTGTCGGAGAGCTCGTATCCTTCTTATACGCGAGCGGTGACTTAAGCAGTGAGACGTTCCAAAACGTCTCTTTGATTGAAGGCACCAAGGCGCACCAGTATCTTCAAAGTAAATACCAATCCACAGATGAAGCGGAGATTCAAATCTCTTATCTTCATGAAGGGCTTGAATATCCAGTATTGCTATCCGGAAGAATGGATGGTCTTTTAACAATCGACGGTGAAAAAGTCATAGAAGAAATCAAATCCACCAGAACCAATATCTTTGATGAATCCTTCAGCTATAACAAAGAACACCTTGCTCAACTCAAGATGTATGCCTATATGTATATGAAAAATCATGAACTCAATGATATTTTTGCGAGAATTACTTATATACAGCTTGGAGATTATCAGACACGACATTTCGATCAATACTTTGAACTCGAAGATTTACATGCGTTTTTCATGGAATCCATGGAAAACTATATGGAGTGGATGAAAGTTCTCATCCTCCACGAAATGAAAAAGATGGAAACACTTCATCAGATGGTCTTCCCATTCGATACCTACCGGAGGGGTCAGCGTGAAATGATGGCTGCAGTTTATCAAACGATGATGGAAGATGATATTCTCTATTCCATCGCTCCAACCGGCATCGGTAAAACGATGGCGAGCCTTTTCGCATCCCTCAAGGCTCTTCATGAGAATACTCAAAAAATCTTTTACTTAACGGCTAAAACAGTCGGGAAACAAGTCGCCTTAGATTCCATGGATATGCTTCATGAAGGAGGCCTTGAAACTAAAACTTTAGAAATCACCTCAAAGGATACGATCTGCTTCCTCGATAAGAGAGAATGCGATCCTGAAAAGTGCATCTACGCGAAAGGCTTCTTTGATCGCCTCCATGGAGCGACCAAAGATATTTTCGAACATGAGAAACTGATGAGACGGGATGTCATCGAACGTTATGCGAAAAAACATACGATCTGTCCATTTGAGTTCAGTTTGAATGTTTCTTACTATGTGGATGTTATTGTCGCAGATTATAATTATGTCTTTGATCCTAGGACGCATTTGATCCGTTATTTCGATGAAAACAATTATAAACCTTTACTCCTTGTCGATGAAGCCCATAACTTGGTCAGCAGATCCAGAGACATGTATTCATCGACACTTCTCAAATCTGAATTGATTACACTCAGAAGATTGGGGTCCAAGTTGAAGCCAACCATCAGAAATGCAGTCAATAAAGTCATTGATATCTTTGATTCTTACGAGGAACAGTTATCTGTTTCTCCATTCATCTCCTTCAAGAATCCAAATCATGACTTTTTAGAATCCTTGAGNNTTTGTTCGTATCTCTGAATTCTATGATGATACCTACTTGACCAATGTCGAGAAGAAAAATGAAGATATAGAACTCACCATCCAATGTTTGGATGCGAGTGCGTTTATTTTGGATACGGTTAAAAATAAAGCTTATGGCTCAGTCTTCTTTTCAGCGACGCTCTATCCAATCGATTATTATCAGACGCTTTTAACTCAAAAGAAGGGTGAAACGCTCAAGATCAAATCACCATTCAATCCCGATCACTTAAAGGTGATTGTCATGAATCAGATTTCTACAAGATATCATAGAAGAACTGCATCGATTCAAGCAGTTGTCGATACGATTTCAACTGTCCTTTCATCGAAGAAAGGAAACTATATCGTCTTCTTCCCTTCCTATCAATACCTAAATCAAATACTTGCTGAACTTCCTAAAGACATCCCTGCTGATCTGATCATCCAAGAAAAAGAAATGGATTCCTATTTGAGAGATACCATCATCGAACGTTTCAGAAATGAATCAAACCGCTCCCAACTCGCACTTTTCGTGATGGGTGGCATGTTTGCTGAAGGCATCGACTATATCGGAGACATGTTAAACGGCGTCATCATCGTCGGTGTCGGTCTTCCAATGATCAATGAACCAAATAACCAGCTCAAGGACTATTACCAAGAGCAATTCGAAAAAGGATTTGATTACGCCTATACCTATCCCGGTATGAATAAAGTCATCCAGGCTGTTGGACGAGTAATCAGAACAGATACCGATTACGGCATCGCCATCTTGATTGATGATCGTTTTGATACCCCTCTTTATCAATCGCTTTTCCCTCAAGAATGGAAAAAACATGAAATCATCAACCATCCTAAAAAATTGAAACCATCTCTTGATCTATTTTGGAATTCAATGAAAAAATAAATCCCTCATCGGGATTTATTTTTTACTATCTATTTTCAGTGACTGCTGTATTGAT
>DOYO01000058.1:0-3849 GCA_003518475.1 Acholeplasmataceae bacterium | reverse complement strand
ATTGCTTGAATGGTGCCTTCGCTGTGCTTTTGTTGTTCTGTCATCAGTTATGCCTTGACCTCTACTAAAATTTCATTTTTTCTTAAGAATGGAAGGGAGAACGGTGGATTGTATCTTGCAAGACGGTAATTTCCAATGATTTCAAAGTGCATTAACTCAATCCAGTCTGAAAGCTGATTTTTCATCTGTTCAACTCTTCTTGGACCAGTATTCCCGCTGAAACAGATCACAGCGGTTGTCATTTCAGGATAGTGCTTGATCTTGATATTGGAGTTGATCGGATCTGGAATCTGAGAAAGTGCTACACTTGATGGGATGACAAACTCCATCGTTATTTGATCTTTATCGAATTGATTGATCACCGGCACGGTCATATTCATCTTTTCACGCTTCTCGTTTTCACCGCTGATATATCCGAATAGGAGACCGAATCCGGAATATCCTTTTAAATTCTTTTCTATGACCGAGGTCGTATAAAATGGAGCATATTTTCTAAGCTCGAAATTTGCATTGTTCATGATTAATTCATATTTGGGTGATTCATATTTTCCCATGGGTTCACATCCGTTTCATCTATAACTATCATACCACCAAATTAACAAAAAAAGGAAGAAATGACTCTTCCTTTTAAGTCTTTTTAATCAAACTAAATCGCACACTTTTCATAAACACAGGATGGATCACTGCATTGGATGCATCCTTGTTTCTTGATCAGAACGCCGCCGCATAGAGGGCAAAGTTCCTTTTCAATCTTCTCAGGTGTATATCCTGTGCTGCTTACGGTGATATGGGTGATATACTCATCCATTTTTCTCGTAATCTTATTGATCCATTTTTCTTCGATATGCATGCTTGGAGGTGTCGCTGGATTTAAATCCTTGGTATCTTCGTTCACGCCTGCTAAAATACCTATTTTCGCACAACGGTCTCTAAATACTGTCGCACCCTTCAAACCCTTCGCCCAAGCGGTCTTGTAGATATTCATAACATCTTCAACGGTTGCGCTATTTGGAATATTGAATGTGGAGCTGATTGCAGTATCCACATATTTTTGAATGGTGGATTGAACATTCGCTCTTGCCATGAAATCAATATTTTGGGAGGTGATGAGCGCCCATTCTGGTAGTTGTTCCGGTAGTACGCCCATTGCTTCAGCAAGTGCGACTGGAGTCTTTTCCCAGATGGTGATTGTTTTTTCTTCATCAAACATGCTGACGATTCTTCTCGTATAGTTAATCTGGAAGAATGGTTCAACACCACCGCTCACCCCTAGAATATTACTGATGGATCCCGTAGGAGCAATCGATAACAATCTTGAGTTTCTCATGCCATATTGTTTAACCAATTGATCCACTTCTGGATCAATAGCGAATTTATAGAAGCTTGATTTAGAAATCTTTTCATAGTCAAACTTAGGAAATACTCCTAATTCCTTCGCACGCAATGCTGTCGCCTTCGTTGCTGAATTGATCATCTTTCTCATCATTTCATCAAGGAATACTAAGAATTCAGGACTTCCATAAGGTAATTTNNAAATCATCAAGCGCAGCAATCATTTCAGAAACGACATGGTCAAATCTTTCCCAGTCGTATTCAGCTTTATCCGTAAAAGGATTCTTGACAAATGCATTCAAGTTGATTGAACCAAGATTACAGGAACCATGCGCCATGAGCGGCTGTTCGCCGCATGGGTTGGTCGCGGTAAATTTGACTTCAGGATATTCACTTAAGAAATGGTAATCATTCATATGGTTGATGAAAATGACTCCTGGGTCGCCCATGGTATGCGCAGCATAGCCAATCAGACCTAAAAGATCTCTTGCACCAACAGTTTTTTCAATCAGTTCATACGGAGTTTCAAACTTCATCGTCCATTTTGAATCTGTTTCAACAGCCTTCATGAAGTCATCTGTCAATGCGATAGAGATATTCGCTCCGTTGATTTTATTCAAATCAAGCTTGGTTGTGATGAAGTCGATGATGTCAGGATGATCGATATTCATAACCAGCATCAATGCGCCGCGTCTTTGATCCTGTTGTGTATTTAATGTCGTATGGGAATACTTTTCAGCGAACACCATGACACCAGGTGTCGTATTGCTGCTATTATTGACCTTGGCACCCTTTGGACGTATCTTGGACAGGTTCATACCCTGACCGCCACCATAACTGTAGGTGCGGGCGATTTGATAGTCTACACGGTAGATGCTTTCTAGGTTATCTTGTGGATCTTCTGTTACATAGCAATTGCTTCCTGTGATATTTCCGTCTCTTCCGATCGCATAAAGGTTTCTACCACCAAATATAGCTTCCTTTTTTCTAAAGATCTTTTCTAGAGCAGATTTACCAAAAGCAATACGCTTGATAAAGTCTTTTTTAGTTTCACCCTTCATTAAATACTTGCTCATAATCAGATTTTGACGATCGTCATTATCAGCCCAAGGATGATCACGTTCATTTCTTTGACGTTCACGATACTTAATAAAAGCTTTAGCAGCTTCATATTGTTTAGATTCCATCAAGAACAGTTCAACATCATCTTGAATCTTTTCAATGTTGACTTCCTGGTCCTTTGGATAACCTTTCGTGATTTTTAAAGCTTGTTTCAAACATTCTTCTACCGAAAGCTCAATTCCTACCCCTAAATAGGCCTTGTGCATCGCGATAGCGATTTTGTTAAGATCGAACGGTTCTTTTGTTCCATTTCTTTTAACTACATACATCTTATCCACCTCTTATCTTTGTGAATTCATTGTATCACAACAACGCACGAAAATAAATTCATTTTGCATGTTTTTTTTCATTGTTTATAACTTGTTTATGATGAAAATAGGTTTCATCGTTTTTTCATAANNAATTATGTGATTTTTTGAGTGATTTCAATTGATTTGAAGGATAGATAAAATCAGGTTATAATAGATACAGTCAGGAGTTGAACATATGCAATCTCAACATAAAAATAAATTTAAAGAATATTACAAATTTCATCCGGTAACTACCATCATTTTAGTGATTAACTTGGTGATGGCTGTTCTCTTGATTGTCACCGGAGGCTTTGATACTGATAATTTGGTTAGATTTGGCGCATTGAAACCGATTCTCGTTTTTGAACGGAATGAGTACTACAGAATCGTCATTGCCATGTTTCTACATGGTGGGTTCATTCATTTACTCAGTAATTCCTTCGTTCTCTACTATATCGGAGCCTATATGGAACGCCTTGTCGGACCTAAAAAATATCTTTTAATCTATATGATCTCTGGAATCATCTCAAGTTTATTCGTCTTATTCTTT
This sequence comes from Acholeplasmataceae bacterium, assembly GCA_003518475.1. GTDB lineage: Bacteria > Bacillota_I > Bacilli_A > Acholeplasmatales > Acholeplasmataceae > Peloplasma. The sequence goes on along the minus strand of DOYO01000058.1, from coordinate 555 downwards.
GCTGAAGAATTATCTGTCACCATCGGAGCCAGCGGAGCAATCTTCGGTGTAATGGGTGGTTTATTAGTCTTGACATTCCTGAGAAAAGAGTGGTTCAGCGATCACGCCACCAGAACTATCAGACAGCTAATCATCATTAACGTCGTGATCACCTTTCTACTTCCAACCATCAGTATCCCGGGTCACATGGGTGGATTGATTGCTGGAATTCTTCTAGGTTATTTGATTGCTCCTAAGTCACCCTATTACTATAAGAACCGTAAAAGCGTCAATAAAGACAATACGATTTATCAGGCTTAATCATCCTTTCAGAACAATACGAAAACACATGAATCGTGCTATAATAGAATCCGAGAAAGAAACGATACATAGGTGAACCATGAGAAAATTAGTATGCTTGACATCAAGAACCATGCTGGATGAATTAAGCCAAGAAAAGCAGTTTGTAAACACAAGATATGTAAAACCATTGACAGAACGCGGTATGAATACGATGATGCTGACTTTGGATAATCCAAGTCCGGAAGAGATGTTCAATCTCTGTGACGCATTTGT
>DOYO01000143.1:9562-9765 GCA_003518475.1 Acholeplasmataceae bacterium | reverse complement strand
ATAATCACCAATGTTGATTATGCTATCTATATTTCCTCAATTTCTGAGTATAACGACACAACAGAAATCAAGGTATCCAGAAACGAGATTGATCAAGCAACAGTTGGCATTGAAATCAACAAACAATATAGCGGTATAGAAAAAGACATTCTCGCTTATGCAAGATTCAATTCAGTTACCAATTCAAAACTGTATGCAGCAAA
>DOYO01000143.1:0-9512 GCA_003518475.1 Acholeplasmataceae bacterium | reverse complement strand
TAGGCGACACACACACCTTCCAATATGACGTGCTCCCAATGGAACTCGATACGGATAAAGTCAGATGGATCACCGGTAATCCTGAAATTATGTTGGTCAACACCATAACAGGAGCCTTGACTCCACTCAAGAGCGGACTTGTTACCTTAACACTTCGTTCATCTGTAGATACAAGCATTAAAATTACCATCAGCATCACCGTAACCACAACACCAGGGATTGAGCTCACACCGTCTGAAAAGAAGAATGATTTGATTGTAGGAGATACCTTGACATTAACGGCGACTCCTTTCCCATTTGATATTTCAGATTCAGATGTCACCTTCACATCAAGCCATCCACTCATTGCAACCATCGATGAAGCTGGATTAATCACCACATTAGCTACAGGAGATGTAACCTTTACAGCAGCGCTTGTTGATGATCCATCCGTTCAAACTTCATACACGATGAGTATCTACTCAGCGCTTGATGAAAATAATCTACTAGATTTGTTAACCACATATCAACTGTCCTTTACGACACAGCATTCATGGCTTCAATATGGAACAAGCTTCAATTATACAGAAGTCAGATATGACAGCGTATCCAGATACTTATTCCAAAATATCGATGTGAATACATCTAAATTACTTCCAATCAGCAACGGTATTCGTCCAGGTATTTTAAAACCAGCGCATCCTGAAGGAATTACCACATATAATCCTGAAAATGTTTACTGGGTTGTTGTTCACGAAACAGCGAATACAGCTCCAGGAGCAGGAGCGTTATCACATGCGAACTACTTATGGAATGCTGCTCAGGCTGGAACAGTCTTAAACGTTTCATGGCATTACACCATGGATGCGAGAGTAACCTACCAGCATGTGCCAGAAAATGAAATTGCCTATCATGCAGGTGATGGTTCATCCCTTCCGGGAACTAGCCTTACCTACTTGGGCGGTGGAAACAGGAACGGCATCGGCATCGAAATGTCAGTTGCTCAAGATGAAGATATGTTCTTGACATTCCAAAGAACAGCCAAGCTCGCTTCAGACATCCTTGTCCGTTACAATCTTCCAAGATCCCACATCAAGTTCCATCAAGACTTCTCAGGCAAATGGTGCCCGCAAGGCATGCTGAGAGGTGGCATGGTCCCAGTATTCCAAGAACTTGCTGATGCTGAATATGCAATCAGATACGCTCAAGGAGAAAGAACAATCCTCTTTGAAACCAACAATCCAGACTACCTAGACAACACAGGAAGAATTATCGTCATGCCTGATCGTCCAATGACAGTAAGCTATACAGTCACCGTCACTGAAGGCGGAGTTTCAACATCCAGAACATTCTTTACGTACTTGCCAGGAACAGTTCATTAAGTTGACCGAAACTGAAAAAAAAAATCACAATGTGTAAAAATGGGGCATTTGTAGGGTGTTTATTCCATAAGCAATTGACAGCGCTTACAATCGGATATAAAATAACCTACAAATGGAACCAAAAAAATAGGAGGAAATGAATTGAAAAAATTAGTAGTATTATTATTGCTAGGCTTTACTGTAGCGCTAGGCTTTATGTCCAGTGCGAAAGCTGCTGAAGGCGACCTAATTGATCTTTATCCATATGATCAAATTGCATGTCTAGAAGGCACAAATGCTTGTACACAAACTAAGCTAGGTGATTCTAACTGGGACTTTGAATATTATGGACATCGTTATCATGTCGTTAGAGGTGCTGCAAGATATGCAACTGAATTTACCGATGCTAACTCAGACGGTTTTATCAGCGCATTAGAAATGCCAACCATGGCATGGAACGCATTTGCATCCTTGATCATCAATGATACAGATGAATCAATCGTTCTAAGCACAGGAAACGTACGTGCAGACTTAACAAGCGTTGTTCACAGAATGTATGCTTATTTTGATGAAGATGGACAGCTTCAAATGTTTGAAGACCATATCGGAACCTATCACATTTTCAATGATGGTATCGATGCAACTCCAGCAAATGCTGATTGGAGATTGGCAACTCAAGCAGAAATTGATGCTTACACCGCAGCAGATCCAAAACCTGCTACAACAAGATTGACTCACATTAGAATGGCACTTGATACAACAGATTCTAATGGATACACCATTGAACCTCTCAAGTACTTAGCTTGGACAAATGCTGATGTTGACACTGCTGTTGATCTAGATCCTGAAAATTGGTCAACAATCATCAGTGGAAATCCTAACTATGTTGGAATTCCAGCTGGTTGGACAATTGTAAGCTTCGGTACAAACGATAGAGGCACATTAAATGCTAAGACTACCGCTTATATCCATTCCATGCCACAAGCTATGCTCGACACCACTGTTGCTGCATTCAAGTCAGTATATACTCCACAACCTGCAGCATTCGCTGGTTTAACAGCACTTGACGATGATCTAGTAACTCCTGGTATTAACGTTGTTGTTGATTACAATGGCGACTTTGATTTAGATCCAGCTGTTACCGCTTCATGGATCAACATGTTTAATACTGAAGGCAAGATTATCAATTCAACTGACAAACTAGATTATGAAGTTACAATATCTCAAGGAGAAACTGATCTTCAAACTGTTACATTCACTTATGATGAAGGTACTGATGCATACACTGCAAGCGGTGCTGTAACTGTTGTGGATTCAAGCGTATTCGGAGGAGCTTACAAGGCTACTTATACAGTAGTTACTCCAGAACTTGCTGAAACAGTTGTTACTGCTGATATCGTTATCGGTGTTATGCCTCCTAAATTTGCTGGCGTAGCAAACAGATATGTCAATGAAGGCATGTTTGTTGAACTATTGGAAGGTATTACAGCTGATGATGGTTATGCAAATGACAAGACAGACGACATCGAAGTTACATTGCCACAGGGATTCAACCAATACAATCCACTTCCAGGTGTTTATGAAATTGAATTATCCTTCACACACCATGTTCATTTTGATGGCGTACAATCTAATGTTTTATTTAAGGGCATTACCACTGTGAATTTCAATGAACAAACAGATTTAAACGCTGATATCGATATCAACGTTCACACTTCATTGGCAGTCTTCACTGAAATTACAAACTTTACAAATGCAGTATCTGGTTATGGTTCAGTTATCGTTGTCGTTGCTGCTGATGGCACAATGAAAGAAAGATATGACAGATATAACTGGAATTATACAACTTCCACAGGAACAATCGTTGGAACTCTTGAAACATTCACCGCATGGCAAGCTGCTTTGACACTTGCTGAAGGCGAATATATCTTGACTGCTCATGGTAGCGTTCATGCTCCAGTATTGAGAGCTGCTAACCTCGCATTCGGTGATACAATTGCTCTAACTGTTGGTTACCCAGATTTCGATTATGATATCGTTACAGATTCTTCATATATTTTAACAGTTGATGACACAACTGCTCCACTACTTGTTGTTGTTAACCAAAACTATATGGTAGAAAGAAATGCTTATACTACAGTTAACCAAGCAATCTTGGCAAACGTCGTTGCATTTGACTATACTGACGATTATGAAGATTTATCCATCTATGTTTCTAACAATGGCGGAATGGTATTTGTTCCAGGTACTTACACTGTAGAAGTTACAGTTGAAGACGTTGCAGGAAACAGCACTTCACAAACATTTGAAGTGACAGTAACTCCAGCTAAGTTAACTCTTGATGAAATTCAAGCTTTATTGGATGCTCAGACAATCACTGAAGCAGAAATTCAAGCGATGATCGATGCTCAAACAATTACTGCTGCTGAAGCTCAAGCTTTATTAGATGCTCAAGCTCTGACTGAAGCAGAAATTCAAGCATTAATTGATGCTTCAATCACTGCAATTCCAGAAACTGGTTGCGGATCTTCCATCAATATCGGAAGTTCACTCATGATCACTTTAAGTTTAGTTTTAGGTGCAGCATTGGTGTTCGTCTTTAAGAGAAGAAGATAAAAGTTTTTAAAAATTAAACAAACATCCATGTTATAAGAAAAGTGCCCGTGAGATATCGGGCGCTTTGTCTTTCAGGGTTTAACTGATTATATCAGTTAGTTTTTACTGAAAATAATTTTTCAATTGTGAAAATATCGGGTTTAGGGTATTTATAGCACTCTTGAATATAGTATAATTAACTTATAGAAGACTAAAAGAATTAGAAATTCGAATCAAGAAAGAAGGGTAAAGAATGAAGAAAATCCTAGGATTTGTTTTAATGCTTGCGTTATTCTTCGGATTGGCAGCGTGTGGTGGCGATGAAGTCATCCCAACACCAGTAGAAACCGATGATACTGCATCCTTTGTTGGAGTTGCTCCAATTACGATTACTGTTGGGGATCCATTTGATCCTTTGACAGGTATTACCGCTACAGATACTGTAACTGGCGATATCACTGCTGGTATCACTGTAACTGGCGCATACAACATTAACACAGCTGGTACTTACACAATCACATACAAGGTTACAGGAAGCGATGGCAATGAAGTGACTGCAACACGTGTTGTGACCGTACTGACTGCAGAAGGATGTCCAATCAATCAGGAAAAGGTCAATGGAATTTGTGTTCCGATTCCAGCAGAAACGATTGTCATCATGCACGGAGCACCTTATGAAGTCGATCCATTCCATGCTGATTTCAGCGGAACTGAACAATTGGAAAGACAGCAGTTGCAAACAGAAGTTGAAGAACGTTTGAATGTGGATATCGAATATCGCGCTTATCCAGCAAACGCACCTTGGGGACCAGACCGCGTGACAGCGATTATTCAATCTTCAGTTGCAGGCGATCATTTAGCAGATATTTACTGGTCGGTCAGCGACTGGATTCAAAGCCTTGCAAAAGGTGATGCTATTGTTCCTATTGATCAATATTTAGCGACGACAGGACAAAATATACATGATAGTTTTCTTGAGATCGGTTCATTCCAAGAACAAACCTATGGCTTCGGCGCAGACAAGTTAACAGTGGATGTCGGACTTTATTATAATGCTGATCTTGTTACTAGCCTAGGTGTTGATAATCCTACTGATTTATTCTTAGATGGATTATGGACTTGGACTAGATTTGACCAATGGGCTACACAGGTGCAAACAGCATTAACCGCACAAGCCGATGATATGTTCGCGCTTGGCGGAATGTTCTCATCTTATGCGGAATCGATGATTCCATTAAATGGCGGAGCTTTGATCAATGCGACGACTCAACGTGTAGCATTTGCTCAAAATCCAGCACTTGAAACTTATGCATTCTTAAACGCGCTTTATACGAAGGGTTTATTTGAACCAACTCCACAGTATGATGCCGGAAGTCCATTATGGCAGGCAGGAAAAGTTGCAATGCATCCAGGTAATCTGTGGTTTGTGAATGCAGACAACAGATGGGGCGGATTGGCATTTGAACTTGGATTTGTTCCTTATCCAAGAGCCGATTCCTTTGTTGGGGATTATATATCTCCAGTATCTGGCGTTGCTGTTTATCATGTCGCAAGCGGAATGACTCCTGAAAGAGAAGCGCTTGTATTCCAAGTTTGGAACGAACTTCAGATTTGGCAGACAGAAGCAGAAATGGCAGATAGTTTTGAATTGTCATTGATGACTAAGTTTGACCAGGAAGAATATGTAGAAGCTTATTTAGCAATTTATGACAAGGTTTATCTAGATTTGATCAACGCAGTCGGTATTGGCGCATATGGTGAAAATGGCTGGAGAAGAAATTGCAACCTTGGAATTAGAGAAGGAACTTCGAGAACAGTCATGGATCAGATTAAACCAATTTATGATGCTGCATTGGAAGCTTATTTGAACGGATGATGATTGACAATTCCCCATTCGAACAAGAATGGGAGATTGAATAAAGGGGAGTGTTTTCTTTGAAGAAATTTGCGATTATATCGATATCAATTCTACTGGCGATCGTCGTTTTTGCAATCATCGACAGTATTGTTGTCAAATATAAAAATGATTATCTAGATTTCAATAGCGAACCGGGAGAGGTCATTGACATCTCTAATCTGGAGTATTTTGATACTGCAGATTATTACACGTATCTAGATCTTCATGGAGAAAATTATCCTCAAAGTCAAAACATTTTAATCCATGCTGCCAGTTATGATTCTATAACAGGCGACCAAACCATATTAGATCTTTATGAAGGTAAGGACGATGTGTTGCTGACCCAGGAGTCTGGGTCAGTGACATGGTCGTTTTCCATACCTGAAGCAGGCTATTACNNAATGAAGTCATCCAAGATATCAGAGGCAATGACATCCGCCCTTCACAGATTGAAACACCCGAATGGACATCCCAATTCTTTAAAGATTCCATCGGTTATGTCAATCAACCCTATTTATTTTATTTCAATCAAGGTGTCAACACATTGACATTAGAGTCCCTACGGGAACCCTTATTGATTGAATCAATTGAAATCATGTCACAAACAGAAATACCATCCTATAGCGATGTTCAAACAGTTTATAACCAAAAAGGGTATGTACCTGTTGAAGATGCGATTCAGTTGGAACAAACTGAAATTGCAGATAAGACGACATCACCGACATTATATGCACTCAATGACAGAACCAGTCCTTTATCAATGCCTAGCGACCCAGCGCTCATTAAGCTGAATACGATCGGCGGCAACAACTGGCGTGTATCGGGTGATCAGATTACTTGGTCCTTTACAGTTGAAGAAGATGGTTTATACGCGATCAGCATGCGTGTCAAACAAAAGATTGCTGCTGGCATGAGTGTTGGCAGAAATATTTACATCAACGGAGAAATACCATTTCAAGAACTTGAAAATTATGCATTTAAGCATTCAAATAACTGGAGAATACAGACATTGGGTACTGAAGATGAACCCTATCTGTTTTATTTCGAAGCGGGAACAACAAACGAACTCACCATGGAAGTATCCCTTGGGGAATATGGACCGTTAATCGCCCAGATTCAAAGCTCAATCTCCAATCTAAACAAGATTTACCGTGAAATACTCGTTTATACAGGACCGGAACCTGACCAATACCGAGATTATCAATTAGAAGAACGTGTAACCAATCTGGTTCCACGATTGACAGCAGAAAAAGAAAATCTTTCTTATGTTAGAGAAAGCATCATCGATATTTCTGGATCAAAGAGCGATAAAACAGGTATTTTGGATACAGTTTTATTACAGTTAGAAGATTTTATTGAAAAACCAAGAGAGATTCACAAGAACCTGCTCAGTTATAACTCAAATGTCTCATCTTTAGGTACCTTAGTTATCTTATTATCTTCACAGCCTCTTGAAATTGATTACTTCATTGTTCATGATCCTGAAGTTGATCTTCCTCAAAGCCAGTCAAGCTTTTTCTCGAAATTCATTTATAATGTCCGTGCGTTCTTCGCATCCTTCACCACAGATTATTCAGCAATCGGACAGACAACCAATGATGATTCCAATGAAACGATAGAAGTTTGGTTATCCATCGGTAAAGATCAGGCAAACGTGCTTCGCAAGCTGATTGATGAATCATTTACACCAAATTCTGATATCCAGGTTGATTTAAAGCTGGTGAATGGTTCAGTCCTTCTTCCAGCTACACTTTCCGGAGAAGGTCCGGATGTGGCGATGGGTGTCGGCAATGAAACTCCGGTCAACTACGCAATGAGAAATGCGGTCTATGACCTCACACAGTTTGATGATTTCGATACCATATCTCCAAGATTCAAAGAAAGCGCATTTACTCCTTATACGTATGAAGATGGCATTTACGCCCTTCCAGAACAGCAAATATTTTTAATGATGTTCTATCGTACTGATATCTTTGATGAACTTGGACTCACCTATCCCAATACATGGGATGAAGTGATTCAAATGATTCCAGATCTTCAAAAGCATAACCTTGAATTTTACCTGCCAGTTCCGATTACACAAGGCAGTGTTGCCAATCTTCCGCCAAATCCGATCTTTTCAACCATGTTTTATCAAAATGATGGTGAATTCTATGTCAATGGAAATAAGGAATCCGGATTTAATGAAGGTTTAGGTCCTCAGGTTTTTGAAACATGGACCAGATTTTACACAGACTACTCATTCCCGGTTGAAGCAAACTTCGCGAACCGTTTTAGAAGCGGACAAATGCCAATCGGCATCACCTATTACAACACCTATAACACACTATCCGTATTCGCTCCTGAAATCAGGGGAAAATGGGATTTTGTCCCAGTTCCAGGAACAATTGTTTCAGATGGAATGGGTGGAACAACGATTAGAAGAGATACAGTATCCACAGGTACAGGAGCAATCATTTTAAATCAATCCGAGAAAAAAGAAGCGTCCTGGGAATATTTGAAATGGTGGACAAGCACAGAAACTCAAGTTCAATTCGGACGTGAGATGGAAGGCATCCTGGGTGCTGCAGCACGTTATCCTACCGCGAATGTAACCGCGATGAGCATGCTACCGTGGACTGTGAGCGAATATCAGAAGCTTTCCACACAATGGGATTTCGTACGTGGAATTCCCGAAGTACCAGGCGGATATATGACTGGCCGCCATTTGGATAATGCATTCAGACTGGTTTATGAAGACAAATCAAATCCAAGAGAAACCATTTATGATTATGTACAAACCATTAACGAAGAAATAGAGAAGAAACGTAGAGAATTCGGCCTAGATTAGGAGGACCATTGTGCAAACCAACACAATCGACATCAAAAGATTGACGAAACGTCAGCTTTTATGGAAAGAAGTTAAGAAGAATAAACACAACTACGTCCTCATGGCTCCGTATGTCATTTTGTTCATGACATTTACGGTTATTCCTGTTTTCATGTCGTTAGGAATTAGTTTCACATACTTTAACCTATTAGAACCGCCAAGATTCATCGGGCTTGATAATTATATGAAGCTCGCGTTGGAGGATGAAGTTTTCATCATCGCCATAAAAAATACATTGATTCTAGCGGTTGTTACCGGTCCGATCAGTTATCTGTTAGCCTTTGTGTTTGCATGGCTGATCAATGAGCTCGGACCTAAATTAAGAGCATTCATGACACTTGTTTTCTATGCGCCATCCATTTCAGGTAACGCATTTCTGATGTGGCTCTTGATATTCTCCGGTGATATCCANNAAGAATCCGGAATATATGATGTTTGTCATTATCATCGTTCAGCTATGGCTATCCTTAGGTGTTTCATTCCTCGCATTTATCGCCGGTCTTCAAAGTGTTGATAAAACTCTTTATGAGGCTGGAGCAATCGATGGCATCAAGAACAGATGGCAGGAATTATGGTTCATTACGCTGCCTTCCATGAAGCCTCAGCTTCTTTTCGGTGCGGTCATGCAGATTACGACATCGCTTGCCATCGCAGAAGTATCGATGCAGCTGGTTGGGTTCCCATCCGTTCAATATGCAGGTCATACGATTGTTACCCATTTGATCGACTATGGTTCTACCCGTTTTGATTTGGGTTACGCATCCGCCATCGCAACTATTTTGTTCTTAATCATGATGACTGCGAACCTTGT
>DOYO01000110.1:5892-15886 GCA_003518475.1 Acholeplasmataceae bacterium | reverse complement strand
GATGCACAGCGTTCAAACTTCTTGATTGCCAAGGATCAGTTATATCTTTTAGATTGGGAGTTTGCCGGATTGAATGAATTCTACTATGATATCGCAAGCTTCGGAAACATCCGCTTTGAGGATGCTTTAGAACTACTTGATGTATATCTAGAAAGACCTGCGACACTTAAAGAAATCAATTCTGTGAAGTTTTATAGAATGTTTCAAGCCCTTCAATGGCACCAGGTTGCCTTAAGAAAAGAAATGATCGGTCTATCCGATGAATTAAAGATCAATTTCAAGATGTTTGCAGGCAAGTATCTTGACCTCGCAAACAGACTTTATCATGAAATCAAGGGGAAGTTATTTGAATGCGATTAAGCGATGTATTAAAGCTGCCCAAACAACCGCATAGCCTTTCCATCATCAAGGACTACCTTGGTCAACCGCTCTCGCATATCGAGTATCAGGCGGCTTTTAGTTTTTACTTTGAAATCGCGATTGAACTTGAGTTATACGATCTTGTCTTCAGCGAAGGCGAAAAAGTCTTAAAAGAAATCTCATTTCAACAAAATTCACCCTACTATGAAAAAATCTTAAAGCTTTTAATCACAGCTTCCATTCACTTAGAGAAGTTTGAACAGGCAAGAGACTATATCGACAGACGGAAACAAGCCCTGCCCATCCTTAAACAGTATCTTGGCTTGCTGGATGAAATCGAATATAAAAAAGCTTTGAATCTCCCTTATCTGGATGATCTCCTCAAAGTCATCAAGGACATCATTCCAGACCAGACAAAGATTTTCTGTCTGGAAGAAATATTCCAAATCTATAAAAAAGACCATCAATATGAAATGGCTTTAAATAGCCTTTATGAGTTGTATAACTATGACCTTAAGTCCAAGTACTTCAATGATGAGTTGAAGCTCTTGATTGAACTCACCAGATATGATGAAACGATAAAGAAAGCTGTTCTATCCTTGAGGGATAACCCCAAACAGTCACAGTCTGTTTTAGCCCTTTTAGAAGCTTACATCAAGAAGGAAGACTATCATAAGGCATCCACCTTGGAAACAGAGTATGAAGAGCTGATTGACGCAGAAGATGAAGCGTATAAGAAGAAAGCTTATGAGCTGATTATTCTACTCTATAACAAGATGGATAACAAGCCATCCTTGGACTTATACCAGAAAAAACTGAAGAGCTTGAAAAAAGCGATTGATAAGCAAATCAAGCCCGTTCAAGAGATCAAGCCTGAAGTCGTCATTGTAGAAAAACCAGAAGTGAAAGGGATTACCCACCCTAATTTATTGAAGCATTTGGAGATCAGCCATGAGCTGATCCAGTTCTCGCATCTGATTGACGAAAAGCTTTTATTGAGGGATTACTTAAGAGTCTTTTTCATACACGTCGATTCCTATATCAAGGCAAAAGAATTCATCATCTATCTGAATGGAGAATCCCCAAACCTCTTTCACTATAAGAAAGAAAGATTATACGATAAAACCATCATCACGAGCTTAATAGAAGAATCCATCGTGGATAAGATCATGAAATCAGGCGATGAAATCTTTGAAGAACCTAAAACGATACGCTGGCCGAAGAACATCATCACCCAGAAGGACTATGAAGAAGAGATTAAGTTCATTTACGCTTACCCCTTGGGTGATCAAGGCGTCTTCATGGCTTACATGGATCAAGAGGTTAAGGATCCCGGAGCTTATTACGACCTGTTCAAGCTGATGAGCGCTATCCTTTACGCCCATATCTTAGATGAAAAGAAATTATCCAAACTAAAGAAAGAAAACAGATTCTACTCCAATGTCTTGAACAGTCCGATCCTTTCCTATAGAGAACTCACTGAAACAAGATCATCCTATAACGATCAGGCACAAGCCCTCTTCAAGATTGACAAGCACTTTCATTTAGAACTCTTTTTAAGAGATATGTCCTATGAGCATGTCAGAGATTACAAAGAAACCATTCAAAGACTTTTAAACAAGCCTGGTGAGTCAAAGGAAATGATGTACCGCTACCAGGAAAAGCATATATTGGAAAAGCTTTATAGTTTGAAGATAGGAGATGAAGTGATCGTTATGAGTATATTCAGTGATCAGACCAAGGAAGCACTTGAAACGAAATCGTTAATCGAGAAAGCGACCTTAGACAGTGAAACAGGTCTTGGAAACGACTATGCGTTGTCCCAAGAGCTCGAGGAGCTCTTGAAGGATAAAGCGAGCATTTTCTTGATTGAGCTTGATCAGAACTTGAAGCATATTTACGGCAGTGAGAAGATCGGGCAGTATTTTAAGGAATTCGCTCAGCACACCAAAAAGTTCTTTTCAGACGGTGTGAGCTACCGCTATGATTTCAATCAGTTGGTGGTCATCATCCCCAATAACGACATCAGAAGCGTCACCAAGCTCGTTAAGGACTACTTCAAGTATATGGAAGCCTATGAGTCTAAAGTGCTTAAATATGAGAAATTCAGCGCCAATATGGGCATTCTCAGATATCCTGTTGTCACCATTGAGAAGAATAAAGATAAATTATTCAGATATTTGGATATCGCGCTTGAAAAAGCGAAGCACGATAAGGAAGAAAAGTATGTCTTCTTCGTTTATCGGGATTATGAGGATGAACTTTTTGAACAGCAGGTGATCGATCACTTGAATGCTGCGATTGAAGAGAAGAACCTAGGTCTTATTTTCAATCAGATCACCGATATTAAGAAAAATAGAGTCTGGCAGTATGAAAGCGAGCTCGCCTTGTTCAATCTGGCGATCGATAACAAGTACCTTTTATCCATCGCCAGAAAGAGAAACAGACTTTCAGAACTGGAAAGATTCCATATCAAGAAGGTTTGTGAGTTCTTGGTTGAACTGGAAAAACAAACAGAACGCCTGATTAAGTTAACCATTCCGATTTCTAAGGAAACATTCTTAGATCCGACATTCAATCCTTATATTTTAGGATTATTCAAATCTTACGGCATTCCCTATGAGTTCGTCAGATTGAAATGCGATATGGAACTAAGAGCAAATCAATACGCTCCTCAAATCCAAGAATTGATCGATCATGGGATCGCTTTGGATACGACATCCTTAGAAATGGCGTTAAGCTATCCATTCCATGCCCTTCATGTCGATATCAAGAAAGAAAATATCAAGTGGAACAGCTATCTGCATAAGATCAAGGAATTATTAGAAGGTTTCAATATGGCGCTCATCATCAGAGGCGTTAAAACCAAGGATCAAAAGGAAGCCTTGGAACGATTAGGCATCATGTATATCGAAGGACCAATTTATAAGCAGCTTCCAGCACCGGTATTGATTGAAAAGATCAAGGAAACATTATGAGCTTAAATGAACTAAAGAAGTATGCAGAAACTGAAATCAAAGATGAAAACATCAGCCACGGTTACCGCGCAGCCTCGTCTTTTTCCATGCTCGAGCATGTGGATCTGATGTTAGGTAGATATTTAAGTGAAAAACAAACAGAACAAGGCGCAATTCTTTTGGATGTCTTCGGCATTCTTCAAGGGCTATTTGTAGCAATTGACGCTTTATATGACTTAGCGATTGGACTGACTCAGTACAAGTACCATGTCAATATCAACCAGAATCCTACGCTTCATGAACTGAAATACATTAGAAATGATATCGTGGGACATCCCACTCACCGGACGTATCCGGATGGTGGGGTTGGGTTCTCCATTCTGGAAACAAAGGGATTATCTAAGGAAAAGCTTACCTATCAAACCTATATCTATGAAAAAAACAGCCTTGAAATCAAAACGAAGGATGTTTTATTCGAGCCTTTGATCGAGGCATATAAAAAAGAAAGAGATATCGTCTTGAATGATATCTTGCAGTTCTTGCAGCACACAGTGACAAAGACAAGTATTCCTGAACAGGTCTATATGCTTTATGAAACGTTGAATAAAAAGCTTTTAGAAGAAGTCAAAGAAAGTTTCAAGAAGGAATACAATCTTGACGCTTCCTCAAGCCACCGCTTCCTTTGGAGAGCGGGTCTCGTAGAAACGTTAATCGCTTGGGAGGAAACAGATTCTGAACTTGAAGAATTCATCTTATACATGAGCAGATACCAAGTATCGAAGATGTATGACATTTCTTTAGATATGGAAAACAGAAAAGGCAAGGATTTATATCCACCTGTTCCCATGCTTCTGGCCTATTTTTATAAGTTTGTCAGAAGACATGAGAAGGTTGCTCTCCCTCTATTAGAGAATCTCCATGATTATAACCATCCTTTATGCAAAAAAGATGTTTTAGCGCTCATGACATTAAATCCAGGCAAGGAAGCATTTAAGCTCCTCACCTATTTAAGAAATGTGAAGGATGAAACCAAGGTTTACCTGATTGGCTCGATGATGCGCGCATATCGGGCGAGAAGTAAATAATCAATCCTTAGTTGAGGAGATGAAACGCATGCCAACGTATACAAAAATAGAACTTGAAGAAGCCCTTAAGGCGATGGAATCGCTTGTCAAGAAGAGTGAAAAAGCTCAATCAACACTGAAGGAAGGCACAGCTCAGCATACAACCATCACAAGAAGACTAAAGGCTTTTAAGATGGCGCATGCGATCATCTTAGAGAAACTAGTTGAGGATGGAAAAAAGTAGAATTATTTTAGGGCATTGATTCATATACAATCAAGGGGAAAAAATATGAAAGAATACATTTACATTCTTAAACTGGTTCAAAGACTTCACGATGATCAAGCATGGACTGAATTAGATAATCAGGCTGTTAATGACCATTTTTTAAGACTGAAAACAGATCATGAATCCGGAAAAGTCCTTCATGTCGGAAGAACGCTAGACGCAGTCAATGGGTTTGGTCAAGTCGTTTTTCAAGCTGAAAATGATCTTGAAGCTGAAGCGTACGCACAAAGTGATCCAGCAGTTCAAAATGGACAAATGACAGTCACATGGATGGAGTATAAAACTGTTTTTAATAACAGTATAAACCTTCCAAAAAAGGTTCCATTCAAGTTAACAAAAGAAAAAAGAAATCAGGGAATATTGATCGCTGTAGGAATATTTATCTTTATATTTGGCACGATCATCGCTAAAGTAATAGAAGAATCATGGAATGTCGCACCATTTCTTTTTACACTGACAGTAATTGAAATCATTATCATTTTCATTTCTTCGAATCCGCTTTATCGATATTTAGCGCAAGCAAGCAGTAAAAAAAGAAACTTGATTATCTTTTCATTATCAATTTTTGTCATCCTAGTATCTATTGTTTTGCATATCGTATTTTTTAATGCATACGCTTAATGATGTATGAAGTTTAGGGGTGGGGTAGCATGATAAAATTATACATTCCTCGAAAGAAATTTACTTTTAATCATCATGCAGATATCATTGATGTAAATGAACAAGTCTTGTATCATTTCGGTACCAGCTTTTTTAAGGGGCGTTTGTCACTTATAAAAAACGGAAAAATTTTATATACTGCAAATTTGAAGTTCAACTTTCGCCGAACATTCGAAATTTCTCAAAATGGGGAAATTGTATGTACGGTAAAAGCAAAATCAATCTTCAATCCCTACGATTATTATATTGAATCGGATTTAGGTGATTTTCTAGTCGTTGGAAAACCGAGGATTGAAAAATTCGATATTATGGATGATCATAAACTCGTATTATCAGTAATTAAAGATACAGAAAGAAAGTACGCTAAGATTATTGAAGTCGATGAATCACACATCGCATTCCTACTGATGCTCATGTTCACCTTAATTGTAGCAGCAGATTATGATCCAGGTCTTGAGTAGGTCATTGATTCATGAAAGATTAATAATAGAATTTCAACTAGATTACATACTGACTACAGAGAATAAAAATTTCAGGAGAACTTAAAAATGGATGAGGTTAAGATAGTTAAAGCTTGGTATGATGAAAACTCAGAATCCGAATGGAATCGACTTGAGGGATTCCGTTTTGAATTTGAAATAACAAAAGTTATGTTAGATAGACATATGAAACCTGGAAAAATACTGGATATAGGTGGAGGAGCTGGAAGGTATAGCATATATTTGGCTTCACTGGGATATGATGTGACTTTAGTTGATTTGAGTGATTCGAATGTCGCCCTTGCGAAAAAGAAAGCACTAGAATTGAATTTGAATATAAAGGCTTATCAAGCTGATGCTAGAGATCTTTCAACATTATCTTTAGAGCAATATGATACTGTATTGGTTATGGGAC
Organism: Acholeplasmataceae bacterium; assembly: GCA_003518475.1. Lineage (GTDB taxonomy): Bacteria > Bacillota_I > Bacilli_A > Acholeplasmatales > Acholeplasmataceae > Peloplasma. The sequence goes on along the minus strand of DOYO01000110.1, from coordinate 9,665 downwards.
CGCTCTATCACTTGTTTTCTGAAGAAGATAGAAAGAAATGCATCCTTGAAGCTAAAAAATATTTAAAAGATGATGGAGTTCTCTTCGCATCTTTCATATCGCTTCATGCAGGTTACTTATATTACCTATCTGAATGTCCTGAAAAGATACTTGAAGAAACAGCTTTAGACTATTTCGATTGCATGGAACAAGGTAAATCCTGGAGTGGAAATGCGTTCACAGAAGCAATTTTTATTGAAGTTGACGAGATAGAACCTTTTTTTACTCAACTTGGCTTTTCAAAAATCACTTTATTCGGTCAAGAAGGCGTGACAGGACCCAGGTTAAGCACGATTGAATCCTCTTCAGATGAAGTTAAGGATTATTATCTAAAACTATCTCTTAAACTTTGTGAAAGAAAGAAGTATTTTCCCTATTCGCATCATATGATGTATGTTGGGAAAAAAAATAAAAACTCGTAATCAAAATTATAATTGATACAATAAATGTGTGTTGGTTTGAATGACATGCATTCCAATAGTGACCCTTTTTTCAACATTTGCCAATTTACAATTTGGAGATCAACATGAAATTAGATTCTGCATTGACTTTTTTAAACAATTTTAAGATTATCGTGACAAGAAAATCTATCATCAAAGGCCTTTTTGTTAATTTATTCATTGCTATTTTTGTGTTGATCCTGTTTTTCCGAAGTGATATTGTCAGTATTGTCATATGCACTTCAATTGTTCTTCTGAATGTGGTTTTCGTCAGCATCTTTAATTCAAAGAAATTTTGGTCTTTTTCTAACAGTTTCCTGATTTTTTCTATTAATCTCGCAACAATACTCGTATTATTGAACTATGCAGTGTATGGATTTCAAAAACAGGTATACACCAATTCATATCTATTCTTGATGATTTTCATACTATTACAAATTGTCATAACGTTTGTTTTCTTCATTTCTAAATATTTAAATATTCTTCATGAGAAAACAAAGAAATATAATCCAGTTCCAACTTATGCCGGAATAGGTTCTTTAGGTAGTTTTTTATTCGTAAAAATCTTTCTGAGAAATGTATCTGAATCAGTTGGCTTTGTAGTGTCTATAATCGCTGTTTCCATTGTCATTTTAGCTTTGTGTTATATCATCGCAGGTCAATTGATACCAAGATATTACATAACCAAAAAATTTAATATACTTGAGTATGATCAGAGTTATTAGTTTAGTTTACTGTATTTAAATCACACGACAACATGAAGTTCGAGAAGGAATAAAACTATCGAATGAACATTTTCAATAAAAAAATTTAAGGGGGCTTTAAGAAATGAATAAAACAATCGCATTATCAGCTTTATTAATCTCACTGACGATCTTATGGATTGGATCGATTATTATCATCGAGATAGCAAAAACTGAGTTTTTCTACAACTTGAGCAGCTTTCTCTTTTTCGTAACATCATTGGCTTATATTTTTGTTNNTATCACCATATTTGAAGGGAATATCCTATGAAAAAACTTTCACTTAAAGCAATCGGATATATCAATGTTTTTATGCCAGGACCACTATTATTTTTTACGATCGTTTTATCATGGGGAATCGTGTTTGATATCTTTAATGATATGTTAGGGATAAATATTGTATATGAGGGATTTACCTTTTTGATGTTATCACCGCTTTTGATTCCTCCGGTATTTGGCATTTACGGAATGGTGATCAGCATCAAGCGACGTCAAGAAAAGGATGCATCATTATGCTTCATTCTATCCTTATTAGGAATTATTCTCATGGCAACTACCATCAGTGTTATCTATTATTTGGGTTCAACATATTAGTGATGATCAAGAGTTAAGTCATAACTAGAATACCAAATTTGTATTCATGTACTTACGAATATGAGCATTTGTATTGATGCTAACGTCACCAAAGACATTCATTCGATAAGAAGTATGTCTTTTATTTTTAAGTATTCGAGTGTTTTAATTTCTAATCTAACTGATTTTGCGAGTATTAAAAAATAGTTGATTACACGTAAGTCAATAATTGACACATAGCGATTACTCAATTTATAGTTTAAAAATAGCACAAAAGTATTGCTATAAGCATAATAATGTGATAATATTAAAGTAAAAGTAGGTGTTGATATGAAGGGCTATAAAGAATTATCAGAAAAAGTGATCTTCACATTCGATGATGCGCTCGATGTTTTTAAACACAAGCCAACCGCATATGCTGCTTTGCGTCGGTTAAATCAAAAAGGATTTCTTATGAAGATTCGAAATAATCTTTATTCATGCATCAATCCAATTACAAAAAGCGTTTACGCAGATAAGTTTCAGATCGCATCAAGTATTAATGAAAAGTGTTATGTCAGTCATCACAGTGCATTTGAGTATTATGGTTATCAAAATCAAGTCTTCAATACAGTATATGTTTCATCAGAAAAAAGGTTCAATACGTTTGAGTTTGATGGAATCTTATATCAATATGAAAAATCGAATTCCTTTAATGGCGTTATTGAACCACCTTACACTTACAAAATAAAAATTACAGATATTGAACGTACGATTGTTGATTCATTGAATCACATCGATTCAATCTCAAACCTAGAAGAACTTATCAATAATATTTCATTAGTTCCTTCACTCCATCCAGAAAAATTGCTACAATATTTAGAAATCTATAACCTTCAAGCGCTATATCAAAAAACTGCATATATATTATCTTTATTTCAAGATAACTTGAAGCTAGATCAATCGCTATTCGAAAAATTAAAAACAAAAATATACAAAGGCGTCACATATTTAAATGAAGAATCCAAATTCGACGGTGTTTATATTAGCGAGTACCAACTTGTAGTTCCTAAGTGGTTAAGTCAAAGAGGTCAAAATCATGAGATATGATGTCAAAGTATTGGTAGAAATGGCAAATCAACTCGGTGTAATTAGAAACACCCTAGAAAAGGTATTAAGACTTTCAGAAATACTTAAGTTCATCAATTCAAATGCTACACTTAAACATAAACTTGCCTTAAAGGGTGGAACAGCAATCAATCTACTCTATGATAATTTACCAAGATTGTCTGTTGATATCGATTTAGATTATGCAATCAATGACACTAAAGAATCAATGTTGGATATGAGAAAAATTGTAAGAGAAACTTTAGAATCCTACTTCATCAATGAGGGATACACGCTTAATAAAAATTCTAGATTTTCCTTTAGTGTGGATTCTTTTGTAATTTCATATGTTCCAAGTGGCGGCGGTTCTGATAACATCAAGGTTGAAATCAATTATTCGATGAGAAGTCATCTATTACCTTTGGAAGTGAATAAGTTAAACTTCCATGGTATTGATCAAGCATTTGATGTTTTAACAGTTTCAAAGATAGAAATATATGCTGGTAAAATAAACGCATTATTGTCCCGCAGCCAAATTCGCGATTTATACGATACTTATCAGATGATCAATAAAAAACTATTGAATCATGACGAATTGAGTGAATTAAAGAACATTGTAATCTTTTATCGATATATTCAAAATGATACATTGAATTACGATTATGAAATGATGAATCGACATAATAAACGTTCATATCTAAGGGACTTACTTCCTGTTCTTAGAAAAGGAGATAAGTTCAATCTCGAAGATGCAAAGAAAGTCGTTTTATCATTTTTGGATATCATGACAGATTATGATGAAAACCAGTTATTGTTTATTAAATCCATAAAAGAGAAGAATCCAAAGTTTGAGCATTTATTTAAAGATCAAGAAAAAGTTGATTTAGCAAAA
>DOYO01000110.1:0-5707 GCA_003518475.1 Acholeplasmataceae bacterium | reverse complement strand
ATTGATGTGAAATCAAAAGAAGAAGCCATTGAGTGGGCTAAAAAAGCTCCAGATCCTCAGGGCTTTGGTGAAGGTCAGATTGAGCTTCGCCAAGTTTACTAGACTAAGTATTGTTTCCCCTAAAAATCTATCATATTTACATATCTTATGGTTAAATTCCGGATATTTCATGCATTCTTACTTTTTAAGTGCTACAATAGATATAAAATACGGAAAGGTTTTGGGTGGGATTCAAATGAAAAAGTTACTATTTTTAGTTGTTTTAGTTTTCACTTTGTTTGCTTTAGTGGGATGTACTGTGATTTCTGACAAGGAATTTACTGCGGCAGGTATCACGATTACACTTGATAATACATTCACACAGAAGGAAGTTGTTCAAGCTCCTCTTTACTTAGAATCACTAGATCATATTTTTATTGGTTTAAGAGAAAGTAAATCTTCTTTATTCGCTTACGGTATCGATACGCTTGCTGAGTATACACAAGCAGTGATCTCCAATGCAGGTCATGATTCAGAAGTATTGACTTTTAATGAAGGTGAGATTACCTTCATGTATGCTTATTATGAAGCGACTGTTGAAGATCAGGATTTTGGATATATGCTGATTTGCATGGAAGGCGCCGATTATTTTTACACCATGAATTTTGGATGCTTAGAAAAGAATCTTGATGGAAATAAGGATCAATATATCGATTGGGTAAAGACAATCATTGTTGCATAAACTTTTCATACTTAGGTGATTGAATGGTATGAAATTGTATCCAAGTATGATATAATATCCTTTGTGAGGTGAATAATCATGGCTTGGAGCAACGAAACATATCTAATTGGTGAAAAAACTAAGGTTGAAGGAGAAAAAGGTATGGGTGTCATTACCCGTATTGATAAGGAAAGAGGCTTAATCTATGTTCTCTATAAGAGAATGAGAGAAGAAGCTTATCCATATCCTGAAGCATTGGATCAAGGTATTTTAAAACCTGAGGTTCGTAAAAAAAATTAACACATTTTTGTGTTATTTTTTTTAGAAGCATATGCTAAAAAAATTCGTTAATTTCTGGAAGAATTTTTTCATCATGGTTTGGGAAGTTATCAAAAGCATGAAGACAGTGCGTGGACTCGTTTCACTATTCATNNCCGCTCACCCTCATTACCGCATTGCTCATTCAAAGATACTTATTGCTTGATCAAACCAACAAGATAGAAATTAAGAAGAAGTGGAAAGAATTAAATGATAAAGAATCCCTTTATAAGAAGGAGTAGCGATACTCTTTTTCATTTTTAGTCTTTCATATCATCATGATTTGTGCTAAACTATGAACAATGAAACGAATTGGGCGGGCTAATTTTTTAAGTGGAGGGGATTATCATGATTTGTAAATCTTGCAAGCATCTTGTTTCAAATAGCGATCGGTATTGTACGCATTGCGGAATGAACAATCCAAATTATATCGACAAAACTAAATCACATGAATCTCATGTATTTGGCGAGCATAAGGTTTATGAGAAAGATCGGAAAAGAAAGTCTAAACGAGGAACGTATTTCATCGCTTATTTCGCGATGTGGAGAAGAATAGTCGATTTCAGGGGAACAACAAAAAGAGATGAGTTTTTCACTGCGCTTCTCATCGTTATCGGATCCTATTTTTTTGTTTTTTCAAGAATTTTCTCTTTATTGTCCAACGGTCAAGATGTGTTAACCTATTACTTGAACAATCCACCTATCCTATACATTATTTATACGCTTTTTATGGTGGTTGCTATATCATCGATGATCATCAGAAGAATTCATGACACAGGGAATTCTGCTGTTTATCTCGTTTTATTGATTGTTGCACCATTGGCATATTTCTTATCTATAGAAGCAAGACTGGTGATTTGGGCNNTATAACGAAAAGTAAAACATACAAGATAACATATAAGATAACATATAAGATAACATACAAGATAACCTTTTTGTGATATAATATTTGTAAAGAGGAGGTGATGATGTATGACTTATAAACCACCTTATACAATCACATCAAAAATGCTGGATGATGTTTCAAAAATTATGAAATTGATCGGCCAATTATCTAGTAGCGCAAGTTTGGATTATAAACCGAACTTAAGAAAAACAAACAAAATCAACTCCATCTATTCATCATTAGCTATTGAAAACAATGCTCTATCAAAAGAGCAGGTTAGGGATATTATCGATGGTAAACTCATCATAGGTCCTCAAAAAGACATAACAGAAGTTAAAAATGCGATTAAGGTTTATGATGACATCCTTGAAATCAATCCTCTTGATATGAATGATTTATTGAAATGCCATAGAATCATGATGTTGACATTGATTGACGATGCTGGTAAATTCAGGAAGGGTGAAGAGGGAGTGTTTGATGGCGATCAAGTCATCTTTATGGCACCACCTGCCAAAATTGTTCCTGAATTAATGAATAACCTATTTGACTATATCAATCATGATGAAGAGAATTTACTCATCAAATCCTGTGTTTTTCATTATGAATTTGAGTTTATTCATCCGTTTTCTGATGGTAATGGCAGAATGGGCAGACTATTTCAAACTTGTCTTTTAGCAAAAGAGGATGAACTATTCGCATATTTGCCAATTGAATCCATCATCAAAGAAAAGCAGTCTGAATATTACAAAGTGATTGCTTTATCTCACCAAGAAGGACAATCTAATTCCTTTATTGAATTTATGCTCAAAGCAATCTTGGAGACCATTGAAAGAACTTCAAAAGATGCAAACAAGCAATATTTATACTTATCTGCTCAAGTCAAAAAACTAATTGAGTTTATGATTGCCGGAATTCCATATTCAGCTTTGGAACTGATGGACTTAGTCGGTATAAAATCAAGAGCATCATTTAAAATCAATTATTTGGATCCTTGCCTCGATGCAGGAATCATTAAAATGACCATTTCAGATAAACCCAATAGTAGAAACCAAAGGTACATTAAAGTTTAATAACGAACTAGATGAAGGTATACATTAAGAATAGTCATTTGGAGGGGAAAATGTTAAATTTAATTCATGTTTCAAAAACCTATCGACCTAAAAAGGGTAAGGAAGTTGAAGCACTTCGAGATGTTCATTTGTCAATAGCAGATAAAGGTCTCGTTTTTTTACTTGGAAAATCTGGTAGTGGAAAATCGACATTGATGAATCTGATTGGTGGATTAGATACTCCAGATCAAGGAGATATTTTGTTTTATGGTAAAAATATCGTTTCTTTATCCAATGAGGATTACGATGCATATCGCAATACCACTGTAGGATTTATCTTCCAAGAATTCAACTTGATAGAATCATTCAGTGTCTATAAGAATATTATCCTATCTCTTGAATTGCAAGGTAAATCAGCCAAGAGAGATGAAGTTATTCATCTTTTAGAAACGCTTGATCTCGCACCTGAGATTGATCGCATGCCATATGAACTTTCTGGTGGACAGAAACAGAGAGTTTCAATCGCGAGAGCATTAATCAAAACTCCTAAAATCATTCTAGCTGATGAACCAACCGGTTCATTGGATTCAGATACTGGGAAACAAATATTCGAAGTTCTCAAAAAATTATCAAAAAATCAGTTGGTGATCGTTGTCTCACACGATAGAGACTATGCTGAAGCCTATGGAGACCGCATCATTGAGCTATCTGATGGCAAAGTGATCAAAGATACACAACCTATCCAAATCGAAACATTGAATGAACCATTTGAATTGACAAAATCACGAATGCCTCTTAAGGATGCATTCCTTTTAGGGTTTAGCGCATTTGTGCGTAAACCAGTTCGCATGGTTTTTACCATATTATTATTAACATTCGCTTTTACCTTATTTGGAGTGGTCGATTCCACCGCGAACTATCATACCAATGATGTTGTGATTCAAACCATCTATGATCGAGGTGAATCAGCACTCGTGATCAGCCGAACCGATTTTGACGTACTCAATGAACGAGAAAAGGTTGTTCCTTTTGATTATCCTCATTTTGAAGCACTTCAAGATGCATATCCTGATTACTACATGAAAGAAGTGTTTAATTTATATGTGAATTTCAATACTGTTTACAATCCTCAGTATTTATATGATTATTATGCGCGCTGGTTTTCAGGTGTTGTTGAAATTAATCAGGACTTTATCGACACAATGGGATACCAATTGATTGGAAGATTGCCTGAAAGTGAACATGAAGTTGTCATTCCAATGCACATTTATGAGAATTACCAAGCATTCGGCTATGAAGATGGTGGTAAAGTCATTATTAACACTCCAGAAGATCTACTTGGCAGAACGACTCGAAATATAGATGGATATCAGATCGTTGGCATATTAGATACGGAGTTTAGTAAAGAAAGATACCAACGAGTTCTTGATAACGAAACAGACGGTACAGTCGTAAACACGCTAAATAGAGAATTATGGATGATTAATGACGGAAGCATTCACACATATTTATATGTATATCCCGGATTTATTGAGACAAAATTGGCAGAAGAAGACCCATCCATCATAACCTCTAACTATACCAAGATTGAGACATACACAGGTATTCAAAGAAATGCAATTGATATGAACAATGATGGTGACGAAATTGCTTTTGATGCATCCATCATGAAAGTTTCTTCATTGCCTGAAGATGTTATTTTTAAAGAAGGATTTAATCAATCCTCACTTTCCGGTAATCAAATCATTTTGCCAATGGATTCCATACAAACTAGTTATGCGGAGTCGATTCAAAATGATTTTGATGATCTCGTTATAGACCGGCTCGATTTGATGATTGATACATTTGCTGAAACGCATTTTGATGAAGTTTCAGTTCAATTAGAATATGATTTTGGTGCAACATCTTGGCAAGAGTACTCAGATTTGATCAAGTCCAATCGCGTCATGCTTTATTTTAGTCAGACGTATGATTATGATCATTTTATCTTGCAAGCAACTGCAGAATTGGCAATGAGTATCTACTGGGAACAGGATGTATATTTTTTATTAGGTCTACAAAAGAGTTTTACAGAATTGAAAACGATAATAGGAAGATTCGATGTTGAAATCGTCGGATATTATTCAGGATATTCGATTCTGATAAATCCTGATTTATCTAATAAAATTATTGAAGACATGTCATATTATCCATATCAACAAATCATCGTTAAACTTTCAGGCAATCAACATGATGATCTTAAGTTTCTCTATTCATTAAATGATCAAGAGGAAAGATTTGAAGCGAATAATGAAATCTCATATATCATGCTTTTTGTTAATGATCCAATTGTATTTTTTGCTGGCATTTTGGTTTATGTTGCTATAGGACTTGCCATCTTTGCAGGATTGTTATTTTATAATTTCATGTCTGTGAGCATTCATCATAAAAAGAAGGAAGTTGGAATTCTGCGTGCATTGGGTGCGAGAAGAAGTGATGTCTTCTTGATCTTTTTATCGGAAGCATTTATGATTTCAATGATTGTCTTTGTTGCATCATTTGCAGTTTCTTATCTGATTGTCTTATTTGGGGATCGAATCATTATTGATTATTTCGGTTTAGAAGTGAGTATCTTATGGATTAGTTATAGACAATTGATTACATTATTTTTAATGAATCTTGGAGTTGCGGTTCTCTCTTCATGGATACCGATTAACCGCTTTGCCAAAGAAAAACCAATAGACACCATTAAGGTTGTGTGAGGTGTGAGCATGA
>DOYO01000067.1 GCA_003518475.1 Acholeplasmataceae bacterium | reverse complement strand
ACCAAATATTTAAACTTTTTCATGTGCCTGACCTACCTTTGCGATAAATATTTCAGAAAGCGATGCCTGTTCAACATCATACTTCATGATGTTCTTGCATGTTTTGACATAATCAAAGACATCCTTGGCAACATCTTCACTTTCAATCTTCACTAAAATCTGATCAGAGTTTTCTACAACCTTGTAGACACCAGGAATCTGTTCAAGCATCTTGACATCAACATCACCGATAATTTTTATATTTTGCTTTTTAAAATCTTTTTTAACCTGTTCGATTCTTCCTTCAATGATCGCTTTCCCTTTTTCTAGAACAATCAGCTCTTCACAAAAAGATTCCACGTGATCCAATTGATGGGATGAAAAGACAACCATCGAACCTTGTTTTTGGAAATCTCTGATCACTTCAACGAATAATTCGGTGTTGATTGGATCAAGTCCGGAGAATGGTTCATCTAAAACGAGCAATTTCGGATTATTGATGATTGCGGAGATGAATTGAATCTTCTGCTGGTTACCCTTGGATAATTCTTTGATTTTTTTGTTTTTGTATTCAACGATATTGAATCTTTCCAACCAATAATCAAGACGCTCCAAGATGACCTTTGGTTCCATATCCTTGAGCTGTCCGAAATAGAGCATCAATTCTTTAACAGTAACCTTTGTCAATAAGGATCTTTCTTCAATCATGTATCCAATCTCGTTGACATTATGATAGCCAACCTTGGATCCATTATAAAGAATCTCTCCTTCTGTCGGCTCCAATAAGCCCATAATCATACGGAATGTCGTTGTTTTACCAGCGCCGTTCGTACCTAGCAATCCAAAGATGTCTCCAGGCTTGATGGTGAAGCTTAAATGATCAACCGCCACCAAATCGCCGTAGAGCATGCGTGCATTTTTTACTTCTAGCATGTCTAAAACCTTCCTCTTCTATTTCATTCATGTAACACAATTTCTATGATACATCAATTTTATGATTTATATAAATATTTTTCATTATTTTTCATTTACAATGAAAAATGATGCTTTGAATCCGGGGTGAGAAAACTTCCTATCCCATCATCTGACAGCATCATTATATCATGTAATTATTTTAAATACAATACTTATTATTATTTATTATTTTTTATTTCGTTCGTTATCATATCAACGAATTCATTAAAGGATACCGTAACTTGATCCTGTGAGCCATACTTCCTATATGTTACTAACCCTTCACTCATTTCCTTGTCTCCAAGCACCAATGAATAAGGTATCTTCAATGTCTGAACTTCTCTGATCTTATATCCAAGTTTTTCTTCTCTTAGATCGCTTTCAACTCTGTAACCCTTCGCCTTAAGCGCTTCATGAACCTGCATGACATACTTATAGTGATGTGTCACATTCACTGGTAGAACCTTCACTTGAACCGGAGCAAGCCACAATGGGAAAGCTCCTTTATATTCCTCAATCAGATAAGCGACGAATCTTTCCATCGTCGATACGATACCTCTATGGATGACGACCGGTCTGTTGTTATTCTTTCCGTCTTCTCCCACATAGGTCAAATCAAATCGTTCAGGCAGTAAAAAGTCAATTTGGATGGTTGATAATGTTTCCGCATTGCCTAACGCAGTCTTCACCTGAACATCTAATTTAGGACCATAGAACGCTGCTTCACCGATGGCTTCATAATAGGATAGCCCCATTTCATCCATCGCTTCTTTAAGCATTTTTTCAGCCTTGATCCACATTTCATCATTTGGGAAATACTTATGCGTATCCTTTGGATCTCTATAGCTCAAACGGAANNGCATCGTTTAATGTCATTTCACGAACGCGTTGAAGACCTGATAATGCCCCGCTCTTTTCATAGCGGTGCATCATGCCAAGCTCAGCGATTCTTAAGGGCAGTTCTCGATAGCTGTGCACGTCATTCTTATAAATGAGCATATGATGCGGACAGTTCATCGGACGTAAGACAAGAAGTTCTCCTTCTCCCATGTCCATTGGAGGAAACATTGAATCTCTATAGTGATCCCAGTGTCCTGAGGTTTTATATAAATCTACGTTTGCGAGCACAGGGGTATAAACATGCAGATAACCAAGACTGATTTCCTTGTCGGTGATGTATCGTTCAATCACTCTTCTGATGGTCGCACCTTTTGGCAACCAGAATGGAAGACCAGCTCCCGCTTCCTTCGTAATCATGAATAAGTCTAATTCTTTGCCGATCTTGCGGTGATCTCTTTGTTTTCTTTCTTCAAGAAGCAATAAATGCGCGTCAAGATCCTTCTTATTCAAAAATGAAGTACCGTAAATTCTAACCAACATCTTATTGTCTGAATCGCCTCTCCAGTATGCGCCAGCGAGATTCAAGAGCTTGAAATGCTTGATATATTTCGTACTTGGAACATGACCGCCTCTGCAAAGATCAGTAAAATCACCTTGTGTATAGACAGTCAATCCATCTTCCTTGAACTGTTCAATCAATTCAAGCTTATAAGGATCATGTGCGAATATCTTTTTAGCTTCCACATAAGATACTTCTCTTCTCACCATTTCAAAGCCTTGTTCTGCAAACTTAAGCATTTGGCTTTCAATCTTCAAAAGATCTTCATCACTAACTTTTTCATCGCCGAAGTCCACATCATAATAGAATCCTTCTTCAATCGCGGGACCCACACCGAAACAAGCTTTTGGATAAAGCTTAANNCTTGGATCTTTTTCAGTCAATATTTCCAGCATGCCATCTTCTTCAAGACGTCTGGAAAGCTCGATATAATTCTTGTTAAAAACTGCAGCAATCGCTTTTTTAGCAAGACCTGATGAGATGCTTTCAGCAACCATCAATGCGGTAGCACCCTTGTTAAAGTCTTTAATGCTGCCGTCTGGTAAAGTAATTTTAATCATAATATCTCTCCTTTGTTAAAAATAAAAAAAGTCCTTAGAAATTTCTAAGGACGAATCATTCGTGGTACCACCTTAGTTCTAGAGAAAACTCTAGCACTTGTCATATGGATAACGGCATGGCCCGGGCTAGTTTTTTTAGCCTACTCCAAGGTAGTCATGATAGGTCGTTCGCAGCTTTCACCATCCTGCGTCGCTAGGGTTGTCCTATATGTTGTCCTCTTCATCGTAACGTCTTTATTATATCACTTGTTTCATAAAATTCAAGTGAAATCTATCCTTTATACTGTTCGGAAGTGATTTTTACAGGTGTCATCAAATCTTTAATGCGCTGAATCAAGCGTGCAGCTTTCACTCTGTTGGTTTCATCCTTGGTCATGGTCAATGCTTCAACAAGCTGAACGTACTCGAAATTTGAAGTCATAAAGACTGGAAGCTTCGCAGATAGCCTGTATTGAAGAATAGGTACAAGGATTTCATCTCTGAACCAAGGCGTCATATTTTCTCCGCCCATGTCATCCATCATCAAGACGTCTGCTTGTTTTAAAGAGTTGATCCGTTGTTCCAGATTCCCTTCATTCATGCCCTGACGGATGCTTCTGACTAAATCAGGCATGTAAACAAATAAGACGGTGACGTTCTTTTCAGCGAGCTCTTGAGCAATCGCTGAAATGAGATAACTTTTTCCAGTCGCGTATTTTCCATAGATATATAAACCCTTGAAATAGCGGTCTTTTCTATAGTTTTCAACAAACTCGACAGCAAGCTGATGTGCTTTTTCTCTTTCTTCGTTGAAGACCTCAAAGCGAGCGAGGCTGGCATCTTGAATATAGATTTCACTGTCGTAGAACTTCAAGTGCTCTCTTATCTTCTGCTTTCTGATTTCTTCAGCCTTTTCCTTGGTCGGTCTATATACGATTTCAATATAAGGATCCGTCCTTAGGACAGGTTGATAACCATCCTTGACTGTTTTTTGGTCACGATCCATCAGATATTGGTAAACCTTGTAGATATCGACATCCAAGATATGCAAATTTTTGGTTTCAGCATCTACTGAAACAATCTTTCTCATTTCATCCAGAGTCATTGTTTTACGCCTCCATATTGGCTAAATCTTTAATATAATCATCCAGCCAGTCTGGTTCGGAAACCTTCTGGACTGATTTTTTCTTTTCCCATTGCGATTCCAGGTTGGTAGAATAATTGAGCGCATCTTCAGTGGTTTGAACACCCTTGTTCAACCAGTCATGCAAGACAACTTCCATATAGTTCAAGGTCGGGAGAATTCCATCCTTATGCTTTAAGACGAGCATCAGGATGACGTTGATGATACCTGGTTCGACTGAGTTTCTTTCAAGCATCGCGGTTGCTGTGGATAATGCAATACCCTGTTGGTCAGTTTTCGCATATTTTTGAATGATGATCTGCGGAGATACCTGATCGATCAGGTTNNGACCATGTCAGAAACGTCATATTGGTAGACGAATGCGATTTTGGTAATCTGTTCTTTGAATTTCTCGGTTAAGAGCTGTGAATTCTTCAATCGTTCAGGAAGATGCTCAACAAACGCTTCATAGTTGAACTTATAATTGATGTGAGAACCGCCGTTTTGAGTTCTTCCTTGCAGAGGATAGTTCACATTCAGCAGAGAAAGACTCTTGAATTCATAAAGCGCGTCGAATGATTTCGTGACGTTTTCAAAGCCTTCGGTGGATAATACGTCCATTTTAAACATTGAAGTTAACAGATTTAGATTCTTTTCTCCGATTTCGGATTGCAGGTAGCTGCCGAAGACGGTATCCATTAAAAACTGTTTCGCAGTTAACGGTGCTTTCATGAAATACAGGAATTCATCTTCCTTTTGAAAGACTTGGAGAAGATTGAGCGCTTCGAGCTTGTTTCTGATTTTTAAAAAATCAATTTGTTTCAAATTCAATAAATCAAATAATTCTGTATGTGTATAGCTGTTTCTATTGGTTTTATTGATCAATTGATAAAATGTTGTATATAACGCTTGTCCTTCCAATCCCATCAAGGGTTGGTATAAAAGCGCTAAAACCTTAAAATCGGCAGCACTGAGATCAGATTGGCTTTGAAGGGAGAA
>DOYO01000158.1 GCA_003518475.1 Acholeplasmataceae bacterium | reverse complement strand
ATGTCATCATGAAGCCGGTGTCTGATGCGTTCTGTGTCGTGGGATCCAATCAAGTTAAACATATTTTCCATCACATTTTTTGGAGTTGTTGCCAAATAAGTGACCAACATATCCTTGAACGTGATTAAATCGATTTTGTGCTCTAAATATTGCCATAAGGGATAACTTAAGGAATAATTCATGACTGAATCGAGTTGGTCTCCATGAAGCCATGGATAGGAGCTGTCCCAGTTTTCACCTAAAATGAAAGTATCNNCCATCCATCGATGTCATAGTTTTTAATCCAAAATGTCACACAGTTTAAAAGATACTTTTCAACGATTGGATTGGAGGTGTTCCATTTGGGCATATTGGGATTGAATGCGAAGGTCTTGTAATTTAGGATTAATCCCTTCGAATACATGGGTTTTCCGTTCTTAGTCAAGTTAAAATTAACTACTGGATATCGATCGATGAAGAAGCAGTCTTTGTAGATGCTTTTCTCACCAAATTTGACGACATCTTGAAAATAAGGATGGTTGAATCCGAGGTGGTTGAAAACCCCGTCCAGCATGACCTTGATGCCTAAAGCATGCGCCTTTTTGACCAAGTTTCCAAAATCTTCATTGGTTCCGAATTGCGGATCGATCATGAAATAATCTTCGGTATCATATTTATGTGCAGTTGGCGATTTAAAAATCGGCGTAAAATAAATGCCTGTGATTCCAAGATCAGCAAGATACTCGAGTTTTTGTGTAACACCCTTCAAATCTCCACCATAAAGCTCATCATTTTTTACAGGAAGGTGTCCCCACTCAAGAGAACTATTCTTGGTTGAACTATAGAAACGGTCCATGAAAATCTGGTACCAGACGGTATTTTTGACCCATGGAGGGGTTTGATGCAGATCCTCGTGATTCAGGTAGGGAAAGTTGTAAAAAGCAGACAAATCGTTAAAATCGCTATGTTTAATCTCATGAGTCAGTTCAATCATGCGTTGCGCGCCATATAAAAAAGAATTGTTTCCGTCATGGATGATGAAGGCATATTTTGTCCGATGAAACAGAGGTTTGATTTCAACAAAAAAATAGTCGAAATCAATCGATTGATAGCGCTTTTCCATCTCTTTGGTTTCATAGCCCCAAGCAGAAGAACCTTCTTTATTTTTATCCCATTTGAATGGATCGCCAAAAATGATTTGAGCGGACTTGATGTCGTTTTTGGCTGCTCTAAAGAGGATATGCAATGTATTTTGATCGTAAGCATAAGAGTATTCCGACTTGGCATTATGCCAGAGCGCGAGCTTATTCATAGTTATCACCAAAGTAATTATATCATATAGGCATTTTGTTAAAATGTGAAACCGCTAACATTATGGTATTCACTATGTATCTATGATACAATGAAGCGGTAAAGGAGTCCTGATGATGATAAAAAAATGGTGGATGGAAAGCGTTGGATATCAAATATATCCCAAGAGCTTTTTAGATAGTAACCAAGATGGCATCGGAGACCTTTTGGGTATTTATTCCAAGCTGGATTATCTGAGTGAACTTGGTGTCAATTTAATCTGGATTTGCCCATTTTACGACTCGCCAATGGATGACAACGGNNCGCTTGTTGATTGATAAGGCGCATCAGCTTGGAATCCGTGTTGTTTTAGATTATGTGCTCAATCATACATCGGATGAACACCCCTGGTTCATTGAATCAAAAAAATCAAAGGATAATCCTTATCGGGATTACTATATCTGGCATGAAGGGAGAACAGTTGACGGTATCAAAATAGAACCAACCAACTGGGGTTCCTTCTTTGGTGGAAGCTGCTGGAATTATGATGAAACTACAGATAGCTATTACATGAAGATATTCTCAAATAAAATGCCTGATCTGAACTGGAGAAATGAGGCTGTTCAACAGGAAATGATCGATGTGGCAAAAAAATGGCTTGATTATGGCATCGATGGTTTTAGAATAGATGCAGTATCGCATTTGGACCGCAGTGAATATACAGACGCCTTGGTTTACCAAGACGAAAAGTATCCACTTGACTGGCATAAATTTTCTAATCTCCCGAAGGTTCATGATTACTTGAAGAAGCTGAACAATGAAGTATTCTCTAAACATGACTGCCTCACGATTGGGGAAGTGGGAGGAGAAGCTTCGATTGAGTCCGGATTGAAATATGCATCCTTTGATTCCAATGAATTATCGATGGTCTTCAACTTTGATCACAATTGGTGCAATAATCTATCCGACATCATCAACCCTAAGAAACTAAAAGTGAATGTGATTTGCCTAAAGCAAGCATTTTCCAAATGGCAATACGCTTTTAAGGATAAGGGATGGATTCCTTTGAACTGGCTTAATCACGACCAACCCAGACTGATCAGCCATTACGGCAACTATAAATATCCGCTCGAGTCCGGAAAAATGCTCGCAACAGCGCTTCACATGATGCGCGGAACACCCTTCATCTATCAAGGTGAAGAAATAGGAATGACCAACTATCCTTTTGAAGATGTTGCTGATTTTAATGATGTTTCCAGTAAAAACAGCTATCATTATCATCTTGAGCAAGAGCCTGATGATCCAGTCAAGGCATTGAAGAATGCCTCGCTTAAATCAAGGGATAACCCAAGAACACCCATGCAATGGACATCTGAACCCTATGCGGGATTCTCGGTTGTCGATCCTTTTATGCCGGTCAATCCCAACTATAAGAGAATCAATGTCGAACGGAACTTGAAGAATCAAAATTCATTGTTTCATCATTACCAGAAATTGATTTATTTGAGACAAAAAAGCGAATTTCATGATATCATCACGTTTGGTGATTATATGATGCTGGATCCTGAAGACGATAAGCTTTATACCTATATCAGAACCAACCAAGATCAAGCGCTTCTCGTGATCAACTCATTTTCGACCAAAAAGGTAATCTATGATCTTTCAGCTTATGAGATTAAGTCTGTTCTCATATCCAATTATAAAAATCAAAACATCAAAAACCAAAAAATAACACTGAAACCTTTTGAATCCATCGTATTCGAAATTAAGGAGAAATTATGAGAAGAAGCGGAATATTACTGCATGTGTCTAGCTTGCCAAGCAACTATGGAATAGGAACCTTCGGTAAAGCGGCATATGATTTTGTCGATTTTCTATCAAAAAGCAAGCAAACCTATTGGCAGATTCTGCCCTTGGGACCAACCTCTTATGGTGATTCGCCATACCAGACTTTTTCAGCATTCGCGAACAATCCATACTTCATTGATTTAGATATTTTGGTAGAACAAGGCTTGTTGAAACAAGAAGAAATCACTGCTACCTTTTATTCACCGCAGTATGTTGAATACAAGGAACTTTATGAAGAACGTTTCATTGTTTTAAAAAAAGCATTCCATCGTTTCAACACCAATGACTATGCTTTTCAGCAATTCGTTTTTCATCATAGAAAATGGTTGAGCGACTTCGCTTTGTTCATGGCACTTAAGGTGCATCATGGCGGACAGTCATGGCTATCATGGAATGACGACATTCGTTTAAGAAAGCCAGAAGCGCTCGCATACTACCGAGAATCGCTTCATGAAGACATTTTATTTCAAGAGTTCATGCAATTCATATCTTATCAGCAATGGTTCAATTTAAAGAAATATGCAAATCATTTAGGTATCCAGATTGTTGGGGATATGCCGATTTACGTATCTTATGATTCTGCAGATGTTTGGGCGAATCCGCAGTTTTTCGATCTTGATGAAAAAGCGTTGCCAAGGGAAGTTGCAGGTGTACCACCAGATAACTTTTCAGCTGATGGACAGCTTTGGGGAAATCCATTATATAAATGGGACGAGCTAGAACGTTGTGATTTTGAATGGTGGATTGAAAGAGTAGCATCCAGCATTCAATTATTCGACCGTGTTAGAATCGATCATTTCATCGGCTTTCAAAACTTTTATGCGATTCCGTATGGAGATTTGACAGCAGCGAACGGACAATGGAAAAAGGGTCCTGGTTATAAGCTTTTCGCATTCATCAAGCGCACGCTTGGCGATGTCAATATTATTGCCGAAGATTTGGGCGTCATTACCCCTGAAGTCAGAAACATGCTTAAGGAAACTGGATTTCCAGGCATGAAGCTTTTGCAGTTCGCATTTGACTCCAGAGAAGAAAGCGATTATCTTCCGCATCATTATGAAAAGAATGTTGTCGCCTATACGGGAACACATGATAATGAAACAACAGAAACCTGGTTTAAAAACCTGCCAAAGCAGGATTTGGATTACTGTTTGGAATACATCAATCACGGACATGGCAGCAAGGTTGACAGTCTCATTAAAGTGACACTCGCTTGTGTTGCCGATACCGCGATCATCCCGATGCAGGATTACCTCCATCTCGGCAAGGAAGCGAGAATGAACATTCCATCAACGACCGGCAATAACTGGAAGTGGAGAATGGTGAACAATGAATTAAGCGATTCACTTCTAGAAAAGATCAAGGCTTATACACTGTTATACGGAAGAGCAAATTTAAAGGATAGATAACCCTATCCTTTTTGACTAAGCGAGGGCATATGCAAAAAATAAAAGGTGTCAATTTAGGTGGTTGGTTCGTTCTTGAATCCTGGATGAAACCAGAGCTCTTCAAAAATATTGATTCAAGGGACGAAACAGGATTCTGTTTGAAAAACACCAACGCGAAAAAAGACTTAATCAAGCACTGGGAAACATTTATTACCATAGATGATTTCATCTACATCAAAAATCTTGGTATCAATTCTGTAAGATTGCCGATACCGTGGTGGTTGGAAGGAAAATCCCCCTACTTTTCAGCGCTTCCCTATATTCATCAGGCGATGCAATGGGCAGATGAAACGGGATTAGCGGTTTTGCTTGATTTGCACACTGCTCCAGGCTGTCAGAACGGTTTTGACAATGGTGGCATAGAAGGTGTCATCGACTGGCCGAAAGACCCTAAAAACATTGATTTAACGATCGACAGGCTTGAATTTATCACTAAGGAATTCAAAAAGCATCCATCCTTCTGGGGCATTGAAGTTTTGAATGAACCGCATAGTTCCATTGATTTGAAATTGATTCAAGATTTTTATAGAAGATCCTATGCAAGAATCAGGAAGCACACGGATAAAACCATTGTATTTCATGACGCATTCAGACCGAAAGATCCATCATGGGCTCCATTTTTCAAGGATGAACAGATGGAAAATGTAGTATTTGACCTGCATTTATATCATTGTTTCGATCATAGATTGACACATGGAGACTTCAATCTGCATTTGAAGACTCTATTAGAAGATAGACTAAGCATGATCAAGGAGATCAATCTTTTTGTCAGAACTGTCGTTGGAGAATGGTCGCTCGGGATGCATTATCAAACGATGATCAAGGATGATACCTTTGATGAAGAGACTTATCGAAGAATTTTAGCGAACTTGCAGTTATTTGTATATAACCATGGATATGGGTATTATTTCTGGAATTACAAGATTGAAAGGGAATCCCATATGGATTGGGATTTCAGAAGATTGATGGAACACGGTGTTTTCCAATCTAAATTCTAATAGTAAAGACTTCCTTGGGGAGTCTTTTTTGTTATAAAAAAAGGAACCCAATGGATTCCTTTCATATTCAATAAACGTTCACTCTTTTTAAAAACTGCTTCGTTCTTTCCTCTTTCGGAACTACAAAGACTTCCTCTGGAGTTCCTGTTTCAACGATTGAACCTTCAGCCATGAAAACAACACGATCCGATACTTCTTTGGCAAATGCCATTTCATGGGTGACAATCACCATGGTCATTCCACCAAAAGCCAGATTCTTCATGACAGCGAGTACTTCACCGACCATTTCTGGATCAAGCGCAGAAGTAGGTTCATCGAAAAGTAAGACATCAGGCTTCATCGCGAGCGCTCTAGCGATTGCCACTCTTTGTTTCTGGCCACCGGAAAGCTGTGAAGGATAAGCATCAATTTTATCGCTTAATCCAACTTGTTCAAGCAATTGTTTCGCTAAGATAACTGCATTTTCATCACTCATCTTCAGGACGAGACGTGGGGAGAGCGTGATGTTTTCTAGTACGCTTAAATGTGGAAATAGGTTGAATGATTGGAAAACCATACCCATTTTCTCTCTAAGCTTGTTGATATTTTTATCCTTGATATTGAGGGTATGTTCTTCAAATAGTATAGTTCCAGAAGTCGGAACTTCCATGAGATTCATACATCTAAGCAGTGTGGATTTACCAGAACCGCTTGGTCCGATAATCGATAGAACTTCACCTTGTTTCACATGCAAGTCAACATTGACAAGCGCATGTATCGTGCCTTTAAATGTCTTTGTAAGGCCTTTAACAACAATAATATCTTTAGCGTTCGTCTGCATGTCTGAGTCTCCCTTCAATTTTGTTCATCAATTTTGAAAGCGGATAAGTTAAAACAAGATACATTAGTCCTGCAACAATATAAAGCTCTGTCACTGCAGGGGAACTCGCCTTTAATATTCCGACTTGATACATCAGTTCTGCGATGCCTAGATACATGAAAATTGAGGTTTCCTTGATGATGGTGACGAATTCATTTCCAAGTGCGGGGAATATGTTTTTGATTGCCTGAGGTAAAATGATTTTTTTCATCGTCATCGTTGAACTCATCCCCAAGGATCTAGCTGCTTCAGTTTGTCCCTTGTCGACCGCTAAAATGCCGCCTCTGATGATTTCACTCACGTATGCGGAGCTATTGATCACGAGTGCGACTAACCCGGGAATGAAACTTCCCATATCGAGTCCCCCAATTAAAAATAAGGGGATATTGAGCAATTGATAAATGAGGAGAACCTGTACAAGCATCGGTGTTCCTCTGATGATTTCAACGTAAGCTGTTGCAGGAACTCTTAAAAATTTATTCTTTGATAATCTCATCAAGGCAGGAACCATCGCAAGGATTCCGCCTAAGAGTACAGCTAAAAAGGCTAGCATCAAGGTCATCATTAATCCCTGAAGCAAGAGTCCAATGCTGTATGGATTGAATAAAAATGAAAAACTTAATAAAACCTTCATGCCTAAGATGAAAACTCTTCAAGCCATAAGGCGATTTGTCCGTCAAGAATTAGTTGATCAATCACATCATTGATGACTGCAAGCAATTCAGTATCACCTTTTTGGACGCCGACAGCATTTCCTTCATAACCGGCCAATGATGAAAGCTCGAGTTTGACGAAATCTGGATAACCGCTGTTGATGTGCGTATCGGCAACAGGGCCTTCCGTGAATAACGCTTCAATCTGCTTATTGTTTAGGTTGTTTAAAAGCTCATTCAAATCCTGAATGATCTTCGCGGTAGCAAGCGGAGTAAAATATTCAGCGAATTCAGCTTGGATGGATCCGGTTTGAGCGCCGACTCTGACTCCTGCAACATTCAAGTCTTCGATATCTTGATATAACGCTACATTATCTTTGTGAATCAGAACAACCTGGTCCACAGTTTCTTCCGTGTAATAAGACTGGGAAAAATCAATAATCAAAGCGCGTGAAGGTGTTGGCGTCAAGCCTGCGATGATAAAATCAACTTTGCCTGATCTCACATCTTCAATTAAAAAATCAAATCCTTTATGAACAACACGCAGGTTCTTGCCTAATGCACGTGCAATTGCCTTGCCAATTTCAATATCAACACCAACAACAGTGCTCTTTCCATCTTCACCCTCTACGATATTTTCGTAAGGTGGATAGTCGGCAGAAGTCGCCATGGTCACAAACTCTGTATAGTCCTCATCCAAAACAAAATCAAAAACATTGCTGCTATTGCTGCAAGCGGAAAGGCTAAACCCAAAAACTACAATTAAAGCTAAAATCAGTACTTTTTTCATTCACTTTCTCCTTTTTTAGATTAAAAAAAGCCTAAGCTGGCTTTGTTTTTCGTATACTCAGGGCTGTTAAGCACCCATCTTGGAAATTAGCTGGCTTTTTCAATGGATTAATTTTAGCATAAATGAGTGATATTACAAGACTTTCATCAAAAAATATTTTATAATGGACAAGTAAACGTTTACATTGGTCATTCACCTTAAAAAAAACTTTGAAGTTCATAATATTATCGAATTGAATTGACAATTCAGAAAATATAACATATAATAACGTTGCTGAAATAAGGAGGATATAGACATGATATTTGA
The DNA here is from genome assembly GCA_003518475.1 of Acholeplasmataceae bacterium. Classification (GTDB taxonomy): domain Bacteria; phylum Bacillota_I; class Bacilli_A; order Acholeplasmatales; family Acholeplasmataceae; genus Peloplasma. The sequence goes on along the minus strand of DOYO01000158.1, from coordinate 2,379 downwards.
GCGCATTAAACAAATGATTATTGAAGAACTAAATGTTCCAGAAGCAAAAATCACAATGGAAGCAAGATTGGCAGAAGACCTCGGTGCAGATTCAATTGACGCTGTTGAACTGATTATGAACATCGAAGATGAATTCTCAATCCAAGTTAGCGATGAACAAGCACAAAACATTAAAACTGTTGGAGATTTAGTCAAGTACGTAGAAGCTGTAAAATAAAAAACAAAAGGGGAAAAGAAATTCCCTTTTTTTGTTGGAATAATAAGTTTTTTTGATTATAATAGATATAGCATCGAAAGAAGGTACTAGCTTATGTTTTATAACTATAAAGAAATTGAAAAGAAGTGGCAAACCTATTGGTATGAACAAAAACTGTTCAAAACCCAGGAAGATCGTTTGAAGGAAAAGTTCTATGTGCTTGATATGTTCCCGTATCCAAGCGCTGCAGGGCTCCATGTCGGACATTTGGAAGGATATACTGCTACAGATATCATCAGCAGATTTAAACGCATGCAGGGCTATAACGTTCTCCATCCGATGGGATGGGATGCTTTTGGTTTGCCTGCTGAACAATATGCGCTCGCAACCGGTAAGGACCCAAGAAGCTTTACCTATGAAAATATAGCGAATTTCAAAAAACAAATCATCGAATCCGGAAAAGGAATCGATTGGGATAGAGAACTTGCGACTGCAGATTCCAATTATTTCAAGTGGACCCAATGGATTTTTAAGAAGATGTACCAGCACGGACTCGCTGTCTTAAAAGATGTTGAAGTCAATTGGTGCGAAGGATTGGGCACAGTATTGGCAAATGATGAAATTGAACTGGTTGATGGCAGAATGGTTTCTGAACGCGGAAACTATCCAGTCGTTAAGAAAGCGATGCGTCAATGGGTTCTTCGGATCACTGCTTATGCTGATCGTTTATTAGAAGACCTTGAAGCACTGGATTGGCCAGAACATTTAAAAGAAATGCAAAGAAACTGGATCGGCAAAAGCAATGGCGCAATGATCAAGTTCTCTGTTGATCAATCTGATGAAACCTTTGATGTGTTTACCACACGTCCAGATACCATTTATGGAGCTACATACTGCGTGTTAGCCCCAGAACATCCTTTAGTCCTTCATGTCACCTCAGAGGATGAAATGAAGCAGGTTATTGACTATATTGAAATCACAAAACAAAAAAATGATATGGACCGTTCAATGGATAAGACAAAAACTGGTGTGTTCACCGGTTCTTATGCAATCAATCCATTGAATCATAAAAAGGTTCCGATCTGGATTGCAGATTATGTGCTTCCGCATTATGGCACAGGAGCTGTCATGGCAGTGCCTGCACATGACGAAAGAGACTTTGAATTTGCCCAAATTCATGGTTTGGATATCGTAGAAGTCATTCAAGGAGGAGCTGACGGAGCATTCACCGGCGACGGTTTACACTTCAACAGCGGAATCATCGATGGTTTATACAACGAAGATGCAAAAAGTAAAATCATTGAATTCCTTGAAAAAACTAAACAAGGCTATGGACATAACACCTATAAAATCAGAGACTGGGTCTTTTCAAGACAACGTTACTGGGGTGAACCATTTCCTGTCATCTATGATCAACAAGGAGAAATCCATATTCTAGATGATGAGGATCTTCCTCTTGAACTTCCAATATTGAAAAATATGCGTCCATCTGGAACAGGTGAATCACCTCTTGCCAACGCGACAGACTGGTTAAATGTCAGTCATCACGGCATCAAAGGCAGAAGAGACACCAACACGATGCCTCAGCTTGCCGGAAGTTCCTGGTATTTCATGGGGTATATTTTGAAGAATCATCTCGGCATGATTCCTCTAGATTCAGAAGAAGCGAAAAAACTTTTGGACAAGTGGCTACCCGTCGACTTATATGTCGGAGGTACTGAGCATGCTGTCGGACATCTTCTCTATTCACGCTTCTGGACCAAGTTCCTGCATGATATCGGACTGATATCTGCAAATGAACCATTTACTAAATTAATCAATCAAGGCATGATCCTAGGAAGCGATCACTCTAAAATGAGCAAATCTAAAGGCAATGGCGTCAACCCAGATGAGATTTTCGAATCTCATGGAGCAGACACCTTGCGTCTATATGAAATGTTCATGGGTCCATTAGATGCCGATAAGCCTTGGTCTACAGAAAGCTTAAACGGTGCAAAGAAGTTCCTTGACCGCGTTTGGCGCATCTTTGAATTCCCAATCATCAAAGAAGAAGTCACAGATCTCAGACAAATCTATCACCAAACCATTAAAAAGGTAACTGAAGACTATGAAAAACTCGCTTTCAACACAGCAATCAGTCAAATGATGATCTTTGTGAATGAGGTTTACAAGAAGCAAACCGT
>DOYO01000044.1:10031-13072 GCA_003518475.1 Acholeplasmataceae bacterium | reverse complement strand
CCAGCACCTTGAAATCTTAATTCTCTAGCGAAATCCCCAATCACTGCAATCTTTTGATGTTCCTTCAATGGAAGACATTGATTGTCATTCTTCAAAAGAACCATGGATTCTTCTGCAGCTTTTTGTGCAATCAAATGATGCATCTCTATATCAAATGTTGAGGGCTTGTTTTTTAGTGATTCTTGTGTATCAAAAACTAAAGTCAGTAATCGATCAACTGCTTCATCGAGCACTTTACCATCTAAACTACCATTTTTTACAGCTTCAACAATTTCAAGATTTGTTTGTCCGCCCGATGTAGGCATTTCGAGTTCGGAAGATGCCTTAAGGGATGAAACGCGATCATTGATTCCGCCCCAATCAGATACGACTATACCTTTAAATCCCCACTCATTACGTAAAATTTCTTGTAATAAATGTTCGTTTTCATTGGCATAAACTCCGTTGACTAAATTGTAGGAAGCCATGACAGCTTTTGTCTTGCCTTCTTTAACTGATATTTCAAATGGTGTTAAATAGATTTCGCGCAGCGCACGTTCATCCACCACGGAATCAATCGACATGCGTCTTAATTCCTGGTTGTTGGCTGCGAAATGCTTCACTGATGTGGTAATGCCTTGTGACTGAACGCCTCTGATGAACGCAGCACTTAGCTTGCCTGCTAAATATGGATCTTCAGAAAAATATTCGAAATTTCTTCCTGCAAGCGGGTTACGTTTGATGTTAACACCAGGTCCTAATAAAACACTCACTTTTTCAGCGACTGCTTCAGCACCGAGAAGGGTTGCTGCAGTTTCTATGATGATAGGATTCCATGAATTGGCGATGGTCGCAGATGTAGGAAAACAAGTTGATTTGATCGATTCATTCAAACCTAGATGATCGGCTGCGGCTTTTTGTTTTCTAAGGCCGTTCGGTCCATCCGCTAAAAAAATACTTGGGATGTTCAACCGGTCAATATTCACGGTTTGCCAAAAATCCTTACCTGACATGAGTGAAGCTTTTTCTTCTAATGTCAATTGCTGAATAAGTTGTTGATGTTTCATATTCGACCTCGCTGTTGTATGGACCAGGCAATACGATGATTGCCAGTCATACACTTTTATCTAATGCAAATTTTTTAATAAAATATATAATAAAACGATTTATTTACTTTTAGAAACCTTGATGGACTTTTTGATTGCAAAGAATCCCCAAATACCGAATGAGCCAATCACTGTGCTATCCAAAATGATGATTGCTACAACCCAGATTGGTAATTTATATGCAACAACCGCTGTATTCATGGCATTCGAATTTGCAACTGTATAAAGAACGTTTTTGGCTGCATTTCTCAAAATTGTCATGTCGCTTGCGTTCGATTTTCTAGCGCTCCATTCCTGACCGAAGTTCTGTAAATTCAAATCTCCGCCAGCATAAGCCATTTGTTTGGAGCTCATGTGGCTTCCTGTGTTAAAGTCACTGATGACCGTACCACGGAATCCCCATTCATTGCGAAGGACTTCAGTGAGTAGACGGTAATCACCACCAGCCCAAACAGTACCGATTCGATTGAATGACGACATGACACCAGTCGCTTCTCCATCCTTAACAGCGTATTCGAATGGTTTTAAGTAAATTTCACGGAGTGTCTGTTCACTTAACCATGTAGCGACACCGGATCTTGATGTTTCTTGTTCGTTCACGGCGAAATGCTTAAGCATCATGTAGACACCCTTGCTCTTTGCACCTTGTACCTGATTTGCAGCTAAAACACCGCTTAAGAAAGGATCTTCAGAGAAATATTCTCCAACTCGTCCACCAAATAAAGAACGATGTATATTGATACCAGGAGCATACCAACCAGAATATGGGGCGCCATCTCCTCTTTCATCACCAATCAAAGCTTCATCGCCTACTGCTTCGCCTAAACTAAACAATAAATCAACGTTGAATGTTGCAGCCATAACGGGTTCGCTCGTATAATGTGATGTTCCATAAACAGCACCCGTTTCAGGGCTCGACATAAAGTTGACAAATCCTGCTGGACCATCCGCTTCTGTTGTTCTAGGTTTACCGATACTTAAGATGTCAATGGTTTGGAATGCACCTTTATTGAATAAATCAATGAGTTCATCCGCTGTAATTCTACTGAGCAGTTCTTCCCAAAGTGGATCGCTATATTCCTTATTGATCAAATCACGTAATGTCGTTTCATTAGATTCTCCAATAATTGGATATTCCGTATAGACATTCGGATTGTTTGTTTCTGTTGCGTTGATTCTTTCATTCGTAATCGCACTGATTATTTTTTCAGCAGATGTTCTTGGAGAAGGAAATGTTCCATCCCAATCTGATCTTGAAAGTAAGACAGCAACTTCATCATCAGCATCTTCAAAACGGTTGATGACTTCATTACCAGTAACTAAGTCTGTGCCGAATCGGATGCCAGGAGAAGCGACAGTCATTTGGAAATTATCAAAGGATTCATGCGCATTTTTTCCTAAACGCAGCGTATAGGAACCTGAATCAAGTTCATAACCTGAAAACCCGTTAAGATTCATATCTTTATCATCATAAGAAGCGAAGCTGTAAGGATCCAATTCAATAGTAACTGTCGTATTTTGGCCTGGATTGATCATAGGAGTTTTAGCAAATCCTGCTAAAACGACGTGTGATTTTTCAATTTGTCCAACTGTATATGGAGCAGTGACATAGATTTGTACGACTTCTTTTCCTGCAACATTACCTGTATTGGTAACTCTGACATTCACGGAAATCTCATTATCCTTGGTAATACTAGATCCGTTTAATGCATTTTTATTCGTGATGGTTTGTGTGAAAGACGTGTAGCTTAAACCATATCCGAACGGATAGACGACATGGTCATCATACCAGCCTTCTCCATCAGTAAATCCACGTGTTTCATAATAACGGTATCCGATGTAGATGCCTTCTTCATAATCAACAAATGCATATGCATAATTGGAAATCTTATCGGTAATGGATGTATAGTTTTGACCGCTTGCAGAAAGATAGTTTCCAAAGTTCTGCCAAGTTGG
>DOYO01000044.1:0-9916 GCA_003518475.1 Acholeplasmataceae bacterium | reverse complement strand
AAGTAATGATCGGTTTCCGATCTCGCACCTAAAGCTAAATTACCATCTTTATCCACCATGGTGCGTGGTAAATCCCAGCCTTCTCCACCAATTCTGGAAATGACAATAAGTGCAACATCGTCATATTCTGAAAATGAATTTTGTAGAGTTGAATCATATGAACTCCATGGAGTTTCACCAGTAACCAGCGCGATACTTCCATCGTTTTCCATCTGAGGATTGGAGGTTCTGCCATTACCTGATGCTGAACTTTCATAAAAGTCTTTTAATTGAGGATTGAATGTGAATCCTGCTGCTTCAAGGCTTTCAAATAGTGATTTTGTATATTCACCAGATCCGGCACCCGAGCCTGAACCACCATAAACAAGATTGACTGAATTCTTGCCAAATACGCTTATTTTTGAACCAGCGGATACAGGTAATGCCTGTGCTGTATTCTTCAGCAGAACAATGCCTTCTTCAGTGATTTGTTCATTGATTTGTTCACCATTCAGCCTAGCTTCAGCTTTGGTTAAAAAATCTGTGTAATACACCTGTTCAATGCCATCTGCTGTAATACGTCTTTCTTTACCCCAAAGGTTACTGAAAAGATCGTAGAACAGGGTTAGTGATAAAATGGTGAGTATAAGTAACAAAGCTGTTGTGATTGTTGTTAATATAACCCAGACTTTCGACTGTTTTGTGTGAAATACTTGCTTAAATGTAGCCATAGAATACTCCTGTTTGATCAATATTTTTAAATGATATTTTTAAGAATTAGTAGTTGTCGAGAATAGGATTCCAAGTTAATATTGCATATGTATTTATCTTAATACAGTCAACCATCGGAGCTGTTGCGCCCATGGTTCCACCCATTAATAAGGCATTGTCAGTAATTAAAGCGATTGTATTTTTGCCTTCTACTAAGTTGACATTGACTGATATTATGAAATCCGTGAACGGCAATAAGGTATTTTCTGACTGTGAAGGAACATCTGTAAATGAAATATTAGCATACTGCAACGCTACATCATTGACCTTGACTGTATAGACGGGTTCTTCTTCAAGTACACCGATCGTTTTGGTAGATTGAATATAGAAGTCCATAACTTCACCAGACAATCTAAGTGTTAAGGTGACATTGCTGACATTGCGGTCCGAATATATTTCATAAAGTAAAGTGATACCTTTTCCGTATAAATACGTTACGAAACGTCCATTGCTGGCTTGACCTACTCCAGTTGCATCTTCTACGATCGCATCAGTTCCTGTTGCGTTACCTGAGAAACCCCATCCAAAGAAATCACTGAAATCTAAATACTCAGCTTCAAAGACATTCGTTTTACTCCATTGTGCATAAACTGCAGTATTTTCAAAGATTCCTTCGCTGAAATCAAATCCAATGATTCCTATACTGTTATCACTCCAACCAGCAAAGGTAAATCCAATTCTTGATGGAGACTGAGGAACAGTAATAGCTATGCCTTCATCAACGACTAAACCACTTGGGTTGATGGATCCACTATAGTTATAGTTGATTGATAGTTGATAAGTATGTACCCAATTCGCATAAAGCATTAAATCACTAGTTACTGGAGTTGATGAAGAAAAGCGGTTTAAATATGTTCCTTGGTCGAGATACCATCCTAAAAATCTATAATTTTGTCTTGTTGTATTCGGTTGAGAAATGACACCGCCTTCTGTAATTGTTTGAATAATATTATCTGGAGAGCCATCATAGTTATAATCCAGTTCAACTGTGTAGGCAATTGCTGTTGAATTTTCAATCCATTTTGCATAAACTGTTATATTTTCAACAACTGCTGGAAATTCGTAAGGTGTTGTGCCTTCAGCATCCATAAACCAACCACCAAATGTATACGCGCTGCGTACAGGTGATTCTGGAGTTACTGCAGTTTCATTGATATCAAGAATTTGTTGTGTGGCACTTGGGGCATCTTGATAGTTTTGGTTGAATGTGACTGTGACAAGCTGAACCCACTTCGCAAAAATTGTGAAATCATCATCGACAGTATTTGTAAAATTGTATTGTGAACTAAAGGCTTGGTCTATATACCAGCCTGCAAAACGATATCCAACTCTTACCGGTTCCGCAGGTTCATCCACTGTATCGCCTTCTGCAATTTGTTGCGTACTATTTATCCCACCACCAGAAAAATCTAGTGATACGGTAAAATATTGAATTGTAATTGTCCATTTCGCATATAAAACCAAATTTGCAGTGACTGGTGTGCTAAAAACATACTGTGCGCCGTCTGTCGCACTCGTCAAATACCAGCCAGCAAAGTCAAATCCGTTTCTACTTGGATTAGGACTTGGCTGTGTAACCACAGCTCCGCTAGTGATTCGAACAACATCTGGTTCGTTGTTGACCTGATCATCACCGGCATTTACATCAAAAATTACATTATATTTAACTTCAACAACCGTAGGTATCGGTTCATCTCCTTCACAAGAAAATAAAAGAGTTGATAAAAATAATACCATCACCAATACTATGATTTGATTCAAAAACGTTTTTTTCATTTTTCCTCCTAATGATACGCAATTTAATTAATCTTTTAAACGAAAAACCTGACAATTTTATATATTTGTTTTCTCAATGAGACATCCTTAAATATCCATTGTTAGTTTTCATTAATCCTTATGAAGACTACATAAGACAAAAACAATTAATGACTGCTTTTGTCTTATCATGACGTCTATAAGTCATGTAAAATGATTGATTTGAATATTCAAACTCAATTCCCTACAATGTGAATATCAACCCTGAAGCGGGGATATCCAATCGAATTGGATACTCCCCGCTAGGTTGACATATTTTCATACTGAACTCTATTGAATCATGAACTATAGTTTAAATTTGATGATTCTTTCTCTTTTGGATCATGATGAAACCAATGGATAAGAATGCAATAACTGTGAATAAAATAAACATTGAATTTTGTCCTAAGATTGCTGATCCGCAACCAGTTTCTGGAGCTACCAAAGCTTCATCAATAAGGTCGAGTCTATCATCTTGTGCAGCAAGCAATGCGTTAAGATTTGCCAATGCAAGTTCTAGAGTTTCTAAATCATCTGCAATCAGTCCATCTGCACTTTCAAGAGCAGTTTCAAGCGCTGTCAAAGCAGAAGATAAACTAGATACAACAACTGCTAAATCATCTAAATCTCCATTGCTGGCAGCAATCGCTGCATTACTTGAATCAATAGCTGCATTCACCGCAACAATTAAAGCTTCAATGCTTACGATATCGTCAGCATTTTCACCAGTTTGTGTACCAAGAGCTGCAAGTTGTGTATCAAGAGCTGCAATCTGTAAATCGAGAGCTGCGATCAGTGCATCAATTTCTAATAATGCTGCATCTAGAGCAACTTCATCAGCATCCAACGCTACCCAACCAGCATACACAACAGTGTCTGCAGTGAGTGCTGTTGAGAAATCTACTAATGTAGTTGTTAAAGCGTCTGTATACCAACCAGTAAATACATAACCTGGTCTATATGGAGCTGCAACCGGGCTAGCTGTATTACCATTTTTAACACTGAATACTTGTACTAAACCATTTTCGAAGTTTCCATTAAAGCTAACATCTGAATAATCTGCTTCATTTAAACTTGGAACTACGATTGTGATTGGTGTACTAAAGGTAAAGAATGTTAGAGCTTGATTACTTAATCTTGTACGTGTAATATCTGTTTGAACAATTGCTTGATATGTACCTGCAACGGTAGGAACTCCACTAATTGTTCCATCACTGTTTAAGGTAAGACCTACTGGCAATTGACCACTAATCAGGCTGTAATTCATGGATGAAATGATTGCTGCTTGGCTACCTGATCCTGAAGTCATACCTAGGTACCAGCTTGGTGATGCAACACTGCCTGAAAATTGTTCATTAAATCTAATTGCATCCAATCCTGTGACTGCGAAAGTTGCAGAAATACTTATTGTATGTTGAACAGTTGCTGTAATATAACCGTACATTGTTGCGGTAACCTTAACAGTAAATGTTCCAGCTTGATAAGTAGTTCCAGTAATTCTTCCTGCAGAAGTCAATGTTAAACCAACTGGTAACACTTGATCAAGAGGAAGAGTGTACACAGCTCCTGGTAAAGATGGGATTGCTACATCAAATCCACCAGATGGGATAGAAACACCTTGTGCACCAGCAAGTTCTAAGCCTACTAGACCAGTGGTGACGATGTTATTCTTCATGGTATTGCTGTTTGCATGAGCAAATAATAAACTCTTAGCTGTTGTACGTACAGCAGACCATTGTGTATAGCTTACCAATGTTTCATCTTTTGCATAAAGTACTGACCCATCCTTCATTGTTGTTGCGTCTTTATATGCAGCGGAAGGACCATTTTCAGTTGAAGTTGCATAATCAACTAAAACACCTGTTGTAGCATAATCAGCGAAATCTCTACTGTTAATCTTGTTGATGCTTATTGGATTTGTCGCATTAATTGTTGAAGTTGTCGTTCCAGTTGCATCATCTTTAACCCATTTAGTACCGTTGGTAATATCTTCAGTAAATGTAACAACGACGTTATTATTGACTGCATCCCAAGTGCCTTCAATATTTCTACCGAATGAAGCTGTCCAAGTTCCAAGTGGGATAATATTCAATCTTGAAGACATATCACCAGTTGAACCTGCAGTATAACCCCAACCATAATAGTCAGTAACAGATGCATATTGGAATCCAAATTCTTCTCTTAATAAACCTTCGTATAAATTATAATTTGAAGTTGTGGATAATAAACCAACCTTGTTAAATCCACTCATGGATGCAGTTGCTTTACCTTCTTTAATAGCCAATTCAAATGGCTTAATGTAAATTTCACGCATTGCTTGTTCTGTAACGAATGTTGTTACAGTGTATCTGCTAGTTTCCTGATCGTTTAGGAACAAGTGCTTCATATAAACGGTTACACCCTTATCGGTTGCACCTTTGATAACAGCAGCACCAATCTTACCACTGTGAAGACCATCTTGTGAATAGTATTCAAAGTTTCTACCTGCCGCTGGATTTCTATGTGTATTCAATCCAGGACCATACCAACCGTGAGTACCCGCATATAATGATTCATTTCCTACGAATAGACCTTGCTTATAAGCGAGTTCAGTATTCCATGTAGATGCAATATTGACTTCACTCACCCAGAAGGTACCGCCTTTAATTTGCGCAGGACCATCCTGGTCACTACTTGCTGGCTTGCCAATGGAATCAAGTGCAAGTGTACCATATTGTCCTCTTGAGATTAGAGTCTTAAGTTCTTCAAAAGTAAGTTGATTTAAGAAAACATCCCATTTTGGATCGTCATAATCAACACCGGACATTTCATACAACTGAATTAATGTTTTACCATCAACTCTTGCTGTTACGTCGTCTGCTTGATCCCAAGTTGTAGCATCAGCTGCTGTTTTATACCATGGATCAGTAGGTAAATCATTAAATGCTGTATAGAAGATTTGTGAAGTCAAAATTTGAATTGCATCATCAGTAAATCTTAAGTCTGATGCAACAGGAGCTTGTGGCAATGTACCTTGGAAATCAGCTCTTGTTAAGTAAGTCATTGGAGTTTCACTGACTAATTCTGTGCGACGAGAATCGTAATAGTCTAAATCACTTCTTGTGCCATCCCAAACGCCATCACCAGTGAATTTAACAGTAATCGCATTTCCAGTTTCAGCATCAATATCATAATTAACAACTGCGCCAAGTACTTGAGCATTGATTGAATCCAATACATCACTAGCACTGTCATACACGCCAATTTGGTAAATGCCTGGATCAAGTTCATAACCTGCATGACCGCTTAGATTTGCATCATTGTAGTCAAATGAAGCCATATTTTGAATCTTGAATGTGATTGGAATGATTTGTGTCTGTCCTGGTTTTAATAAATCGGATTTTGCAAATTCAACCAATGTAACGCTTGACTTTTCAATTTCACCAAAGAAATAAGGTGCACTGTAGTAAACTTGTACAACCTTCTTGCCTGCAATTGTACCTGTATTTTTAACAGATACATTCAATGTAATTTCTTGTCCATAGGCAGTATTCAAAGTTCCACCTGAAACAAAATTCATTCCATCATGCTTTGCACTTGCAATTTCAACATCAAATGTTGTGTAGCTTAAACCGTAACCGAATGGATAGATGACTCCGTCAAGACGGTTGTAATATAAATCACCAGCATGCTTGATTGGTGTATTTGCGATTCTTTGTGCAACAGTCAATCCATGAGTATCGGTATCAAAGAAACCTTCTGCATCAGCAGTTTCATACCATCTGTAACCCATGTAAATGCCTTCTTCATAATCCAAAGTTGCATAATATCTAGAACCCTTAGAAGGTCCATCAACTGTAACTGTATCTCCTGAACTATCGGTAACTCTTGAATATGAATAATATGCCCAGTCATTGCTAGCGATACCATCAGTACCGTTATTCAATGGTGCCAAGACATTATTTGCACTGCCTTCTGCTTCATAATATGTATATAATTTATTCGCATCTGCGCCTTCACCAAGAACCAATTGGCTCTGGATGTTGCCCTTGAAGTTAGCCCAAGTTGGATCCATAGCAAATTTAGCTGGATACACATCACTTGTTTTACCGGAAGGATTCACAAGACCTTTTAAGACTTGGCCAAGTGCAGTCATACCCGTTGTTCCTGGATGTCCTACCCAGAGGATTGAATCCACATCAGCATGATCTTCAAGCCAACCCATTTCTAATGGATGCGCACTGTTGATAATTACAACAACTTTATCAAATGTACTTCCAACAAAATCTACGAGTGCTTTTTCATTGTCATCCAGTGAATAATAATGATCGAGTAAGTTTGTGTGGCCTACAGCTGCATATAAAGCAGCATCATTAAATTCACTACCTGTTCGACTGATCACAACTAATGCTGCATCGTCAAACATAGCATATGAACTTGAAGCAGCTGCCAATGCTGTCAATGGTAATTCTACCGTAGCAGTCGTTGCTGAATAGATACTCACAAGCGCTGGATTAACTCTAAATCCAACAGCTTCCAAACTTGACTTGATCGTTGCCGATCCAATTGCAGATCCTCCGCCAGAACCTGAACCACCAAGAATAATATTATCGCTACGTGTACCAAATAAGCTGACATATTTTTCTGTAGTTGCAAATGGAAGTGTGTTACCTTCGTTTTTCAACAAAATAAAACTTTCCCCTGCGAGTTCAACGTTGAATTCAGCGGCAGCTGCTTTTTCTTCATCGAAGGAAGCAAAATCTGTACCGTATTTCGCTTGAACTCCATCTTCAAATGCAGCAAAAGTGGTTTGTGTGCTGGCTAAGATGGCTAAGCTCATCGTTAAAACAGCATACACTACTTTCTTGAATAATGTTTTCTTCATTTCTTTCTCCTTTGTATTGTATTTTGACAGCACAGAAAGCGCTATCAATGATAACAAGTAAAAATTATCACATATCTGATAGCTTTTTCTTAAAGTGGTATAAATTGTCGTTTTTATATCATACTTTGCAGTGTGTTAATTATTTATTGGCAAGAGGATCATTAAACTGAACCAATGATTGTCTGTGCTGATTCTTATACTTCCGTTATACTTTTCTACAATGCTTTTGATGCTCTTGATTCCATAACCATGATTTGGGGTATCAAATTTCGTTGTCATGTATGTTCCGTTGATCACGTTAAGCTGATTGACATAATAATTATCCATTTTAATAAATAACAATTGATTCTGTGTGAATATTGCTAGTTTGATGATGCGCTGTTCTACTTCCTCAATGGATTTGACACTCTCAATGGCATTATCCAAAGAGTTTCCAAAAATACTTAAGATATCCAATACCGAAATGGAGTTCAAATATTCACCATCTGCCACACAGGTAAAATTAATGTTGTTTTCTAGAAATTGAGATCCTTTTTGTGTGAGTAGAATGTCTAAGACGTGATTGCCTGTTTTGAATTGGGTATCATAGGGGAGTATTGATTTTTCAAGTTCATTCAAATATTCTTCTTTTTTATTTGAGTCTTCTTCATTTCTCAATAACGTGATATGATGCTTCAAATCGTGATATCTTTGGTTGATGATTTCTGTATTTTTAAGGGATTGCTGGTATTGCTCAAATTGTTTATCTAAAAGATTTTGCATCGTATAGGCTTCGCGATTGGAAAAAACTGCCAATTTATGCTCTCTTTGTGAATAGAGAAGGAAAATTCCGGCTAAATCCACCAATGTCCTGATGTATAAGATTTCTGATGGATATTGTCCGCTGAAAGGTGTATCAATATTGACAAAACTGATATTGCTGATCGAAAAGACAGAAACACCGATGAGTACGACGGACCATAAATCATTTCTTGTGATATCCAGTTGAAAGTTTCTACCTCTATATCTCTTCTCTAAAACGATGGCCAATGAAAAGATTAATGCATAAATGATAATGAGCGTTGCTATGGAGATGCCTTCTGTCCATGTTCTAATATTGACTTGCAAGAAGTAAGAGATTTGCCATTCCAATGATGCTGCAAGTTCCGCCATCGTGAATGCAATCACGATGAAGTATGATGCTGTATTAAAATTAACTTTGTTGGTTGTATAGATATAAGCAATCATGATCATGACAGCAATAATCATATTCAATATCCAAAACTCGATGGGCATGGTTCCTGCGAGTATTTGAAATCCCAAAATGATGCCAAAGAACGCACCATGTAATAAATAGGTTCTTATTCTGTTAAATCGCTTGGGTAGGAATAGGATAAAAACAAAGGCAAACAGCCATTCTGCAATTGCTGTATGGAAGCGTGGAATATCCGGTACTGTATCCACCAATGCCAAAAGTATGTTAAACATTATAAAGTACCTCCAATATATTGAGTAAGTGCTTCCATAAAGCTCTTCTTTCTAGGTCTAGAGATTTTTAAACGATATTTTCCTACGATTGCTTCTTCATCTTTCACTCCGGAAACATAAGCAAGGTTAACCAAATATCCGTTGTTGCATCGATAAAAATGAAAATCAGCCAAGTCCTCTTCTATCCTTTTAATCGTCCCGCGCGTGGTGTATGATTCAGTTTGTGTATAAACGATGATATCATGACCATAACTTTCAACATAAAGAATGTCTTGACTGTTGATCTTGATCATCGCATTTTCTGTAGGGATTAATATAGATTTTTGTTTTCTTTTTCTTAACCGTTCGATGGACTTCGTTAATTCTTGTGAAAAAGCAAAATAAGGAAGGGGCTTGAGTAAAAAAGACAGTGCCCCGACACTATAACCGCTAATCGCATACTGTGCCATATTCGTTATAAAAATAATGATGACATCCGAATCGAATTCCCGTATTTTTTGAGCTGCGCTCATTCCATCGAGTCTTTTCATCTCGATGTCTAAAAAGATGATGTCATACTTGGCTTCATAATCTGAAGTGATTTCATCTCCATCTGAGAAGCTATAAACCTTGAATTCAGTATGATTTTCTTGGCTATACTTGTCCAAATAGTTTTGTAGTGATTCATTAAACTGAGGATTATCCTCTACAATCGCAATATTATATTTCATACTTCATCTCCAAAACAGATATTTTATAAACTGTATTTATTACTCGAAAAAGTCAATCTAAGTATAGCATAAAGACGGATTGGTTGATTCTAAAAAAAACAAAAGATTTCCTTGAAGTAAACAACATTGTTTGATAATCAGTTGTTTGGTTTAGGAAATCTGATGATTGCTTAAATAGATTGATTCAACGATAAAATTGATGATATTTTTATTTTTTAATTCGATCAAACTCAATCGCAGCAAATATTAATGCAGCAAGCCCATAAGACCAGTTTTCTGCTCTTGGAATCCATTTATACCCCAAATAAGGAAATATCGGCATTGGAACTGT
>DOYO01000124.1 GCA_003518475.1 Acholeplasmataceae bacterium | reverse complement strand
GATCGTTACTTCTTGATCAGCACGCCTGAAAATTCGTCATTCATCATCTCAAGTGACAATCATCCTTTCGGCTTACTCAATAAGCTGAGCATGGATTTAAATCAAGATAACTATCTTTCTGTTGCGATGCTGCAATCCTTGGATGAAGCTTCATTTTATCATGATCATGCTTACGCGAAGACCTTGACAGGTAATGTTTCCTATGATGTCAATCATATCGACAGCACAGTGGAAACAACCTATCAGATCGCGACGCAATATCTTAAGGAAAGCAACTCCAATCTTCCCGTTCAGTTCTTAATGCCTCATCATTATCAGAATAGTGAACAGGAACTGACTGAGTATTCATTCGGCGCAGTGCGCGGTGAACTAAAACTGATGATTGGTTCAAGCTTCTCCACTTCATTATCCTTTAACGGTGTATTACCCGGCATGACATTGCCTACCAATTCCGAATTCAGTGAAACCGATATGACAACCTATTTAAATGATTTGGGAGATCGCACAGAAATCAATGATACCGAAAACTTCTTGAATGATGAAGGTCCATATTGGAATAGCAAAGCGCTCTACCCTCTTGCTCAGGGCATCATCATCGCCGATCAAATCGGAAATGATGATTTGAAACAGGAATTCATCTCAAAATTAAGATATGTCTTAGAAGACTGGTTTACCTATTCATCTACCAGTGATGAAAGATACTTATATTATAATGAAGCATGGGGATCGGTCTATTATTCCAATAATGATTTCAATACAGCGAGTGAATTAAGCGATCACAGCTTCACACATGGATATCTTACCTATGCATCTGGAGTTCTTGCGATGTATGATCAAACGTTTGTAGAAGATTATGGTGATATGGTTTCTTTACTCTTAAGCGATTATATGTATCCAGAAAAAGGTGATTATGAATTTGCTTATTTAAGATCATTTGATCCTTGGGCAAGTCATACATGGGCTCATGGCTTTGGCACCTTCGCGGAAGGGAATAATATTGAATCCTCCAGCGAAGCGCTTCAATCCTGGTTGGGTGGTTATCTATGGGCATTGAATAATGGCGATACAAAATTGAGAGATGCTGCAATCTATGGATTTGTTTCCGAACTCAGTTCTGCGAAAACGTATATGTTTGATTATTCTGAAGAAATATTCCCTGATAAATATAGTGAATACGCATCTGTAGCAGGCATGCTATGGGGTGGAAAATATGATTATGCGACTTGGTTTGGAGCGAATCCAACCTTCATCTATGGAATCCAGTGGCTGCCGAATGGGGAATACTTATCCAATTATGCCGTGAACGATATTGAAAGAGGAAGACTAAGCGATATTTATGCAAACTATCTAAGCGCTAAAAATCAGACCATCGATACCTGGTATGCCAATATGTGGAGCATCCAAGCTTTACTAGATCCAGCGGTTGCTATCAATCAGTTCAGTTCATCCCTGATCATAAACGATGATTATCCAAGTGACTTATCACAGACTTATTACTTAATCAACGGCTTGAAGAGCTATGGTCAAAAGACCGATAGCTACCATATGGTGGTTCATGAGCATGTTACATCTTCCATCTATGATTTAGATGGAGAAATCAATGCTTTGATATGGAATGCCAGCAGTTCAGAAGAATCTATATTCTTCGTGGATCCGAATGGGGAAATCATTTCCAAATCCGTACCTGCAAAGAGCTTTACAGTCATTCAATTATCCTAAAAAACAAAAAAGAGATTAAGTTGAAAAACTTAGTCTCTTTTGATTTTTACCACAAATAATGCACTGGATTTTTAATATAGGTATTATAAATCCTTTCAACCTCTTCCATTTGTTGCTTGGTGATTGGTGGGAGAAGGGTAGCGTTGACATTGTCAATCACCTGTTCAGGCCGGCTTGCGCCTGGAATGACAGTAGAAACTGCATCAAACATTAAAATCCATCTCAATGCGACTGGTGCCAGGTTTTCTGTGTTGAATACTTTTTTAAGTTCTTCAACAGCTTTTAACCCAAGTGTATAATCAACACCAGAGAATGTTTCACCTTTATCGAAGCTTTCGCCGTTCCTGTTGAAGGTTCTGTGATCATTAGGTCCGAATTGCGTATCCTTGCGATACTTTCCTGTCAATAGACCGCTAGCCAAAGGTACTCTGACGATGATACCGACATTTCTTTCCTTGGCTCTGCTGAAGAAATACTCCTGCGGTTTCAATCTGAACATATTAAAAATGATTTCTATCGCTTCAACACCTTCATAGTCTAGAGCCTTGAGTCCTTCTTCAATCCGTTCCACGGAAACACCGTAATGCTTGATTTTTCCTTCTTTTTTGATCTTGTCCATGATTTGAAAGATTTCAGGCATGTAATAAAGATCTGTTGGAGGGCAGTGCAATAAAACCATATCAAGGGATTCGACGTTCATATTTTTTCTGCTGTCGTCAATATAATTACGGATCACTTCTTCCGTATAGAGTTCTTTACTCTGTTTAGGAAGTTTTCGTCCGATTTTCGTAATTACAAAAGGTTTTTCTACCAAGTTTTGAATATGCTCGCCAATGATTTTCTCACTTAGTCCCCCTTGATAGACATCAGCGGTATCCAAGCAGTTAATGCCTGAAGAAAGGGCTGTTGATAAGGTCTTATTTGCAACATCCATATTGACTGGATCGCCCCATTTAGACCCAAGTTGCCAGGTTCCTAGCGATATTTCTGAAACCTTGATTCCGGTTTTTCCAAAAGTTCTATATCTCATAGAAATCTCCTTTAAGCTTGATAAATGTTTTTCTTATCTGAGCTTGAATTTAAAATATATGCATCAATTTCAATTGTGTAATTTAAGGAATAGAATGGTACCTGTACAGAATCTCCATTGCTCAAAATGATAGGTCCGTAAAGCTTTTCAACGAATTCTGGGTGGTCAATGAATGGGTTTCTGTTGTGTTGGTAGTTATAAATGATATTATTTCTATTCATTTCGAAGCTGTCGACGGGATCTTGAACGTGCCATTGCAACAAACGGTATAGCAATGCCATCTGATAGACTGATGGTTCACCATTCACAAGCGTGTACTCTGAATATCTGGTATCCATGTAGAATAAGATTCTCGCGATATCTCCCTTGACTGCATCTCTAGGATTATAAGAATCAGGAGTCGTTACATTATCAAAGTATTTATTACCTCTTGATGAATTTGTTGCGGGATCTGCAGGCTTAAGATTTTGCAGATCGCTTGCAGCGTTGATAACGTCGTTGTCAGCTGAAACACCCAGCAAGGATTGAGGCCACACATGTTCCCTATTCCAGGTAACTCCGCCGTCCCATGCTGCTGAAACAGATGTCCCAAGATAAACTAAAATCAAATTGTTGGAATTGTTCGGATCTCTGTCTGTTTCATCCAAAATGTATCTTGCATCACCATAATTGACACCGGTAAATCCATTTGTTGTAATCGTTCTTAGGAAGGTGTTGAGCTCTGATCCAGTCAGACCATCTGCTCCTTCATAGTAACCTTCATATGTATAGTCATCTAAATATTCCCATTGTGCATAAAGTGTGATATTGGATGAGATAGGAGCGCCAAATGTGAAATATGTTGTTCCTGATGGAGAAACCGACCACCCTAAAAATTCGTAACCATCCTTTGTTGGAGAAACAATTTCTGATGTCAATTCCTGATATCTTAGCACTTCTTCTGTTTGTTCAACACCATCGCTAATATAAGTTATCGTATAGGTTAAACGATCGAAATAGGCTTCAAGCTGAAGATTTGTAAGTGAGGAAATAGTTCCTGACATCGTGGAAAGTTCATCATTGAATTCAAATCCCGTAAAGGAATCTTCCATTGTAATGAGAACGCCTTCTTCATCGGTGCCTGTTTGATGATCAAATAACGTGTATTCATCATCTTCGATATTTTGAAGATAAATGTCATATGAATATGTTCCAGACAGATATTCTCTAAATCCAGCATAAATAGTAATGTCTGCATAAACGAGTGCAGAAAAAAGATATTTTGTCTCAGCAATTAAATCAGTGTACCAGCCTGTGAAGATGTATCCGCTGACCTGAGGTATTTCTTGAACAGGAAGTCTTGTTCCTTCTGCAACTTCAACTTCTGTTTGAACACCGTTGATATCAATTGTCACCGTATAATAAACGGTAGTTCCTATGACAGTAAGATCATAAAGAACTTGTTTGGAGCTAGAACCTAATGTAACAGTTAATATAAGTGTCACTGTGACATCCTGGGGTTGTCTGTTCACTGTTCCAAAATTGTCAATCACACTGGCATTTCCGCTTTCCCAAACAATGGTTGCCAGATTGGTTAATTCGGATACCAAGGGAAGCGTTATGTTTGAAGTCACTGAATCCATCGTATCATTTGGTGCGTAAGTAATCTCTATTGAATCGATGACTTGGTCTAACGTATAAGTCACAGTTTCTTCTTCATTGCAAGAAACCAAACCTGTAACAAGCATGATCATACCAATCAAAATAAATAATTTTTTCATGTAAATCCTCTTTTCGTAATTAGGAGTGCATATCTATTGTAATAGAGTTTGAGTCAAATAACAAGATAATAATTTTTTAGGCTATGTCTAAAAGACATACGTGAAGTCATTTTTTATAAGAAACATCTTGAAGCGAGATTGAAAAACGGCAGATCGGATCGCCTGCAAGAGCCGAATTCAGACACTCAATTTTCAAATCAGTATCTAAAACAACATCGAACGGAAGCTTCGTAAACCCAGCGCTGCAATAGCACCATTTGGGATCAATCTTGACGTTATTTTTTAAAATGGATTCTCTAGCGAACGGGCAGTGACACATGTAGTAGGCTTTTTCTTTCGCTGACTCGGCATGAAGATATTTCGGGGTATCATAGGGAATCTTCGTAATATAAAGCTTATCGTCAACTAAAACAGCAGACATAATCTCTTGATTATCTTTAACGAATTCGACGACTTCTGGTGTTATTTCCTGTTCGTACCAAACACGTCCTGATTGTTCGAAGGATTTAAGTTCTTCAACTTTTCTTTCATGTAAATCCTTCAAATAAGCCTCTAGAGAACTTGAAGCTTCATAGTAGATTTTTTCTTGATCAAAAGCATTTCTTGGAATCTGATGATGATTGTCGGTCAAGACTAAAAGCAGTTCTTTTTCAGTCAGCTGATCTTTTAATCTCTCCATCAATCCTTCAGTATATTCTGTAATTTTTACGAGGTTTGTTCCTAGTTCGGGTATCGGAAAACTTGAAACGATTTTTTCTTTTCTTTGCTTACCTACAACCTTTTCCAGTTTATCGTAGATACTTTCAGCAACATCAAGCTTGCCAGTGAACTTTGTCAAATGGATGAATAAATCATTTTGCTTGATCACTCTGAAATAGCGCATCATGATGATGAAATGATCCACTGTGTTTTGATGCGTATCCACAAGATTCTGGATCCATAAATTCAAATGGTCGACATTGATTTCATCGATGTCAACCGCGAAATTGTGTTCTAAAACATAGGCTTGCATCTTGTTCATGAAAGCTTGTGCGATGTTCCATTTGTCATCACCTAAATTGTTTTTGACATAAAGATCTTTGAGTAAATCAAACTTCATAAAATATACCTCGATTCAGTCCATTTCTCCCTCATTATACCATCATCGACAAACAACGAATATGTATGAATAAAAAAAACAAGCCGGAGCTTGTTTTGATTTTATTAAACAAATTCGATAATTGCCATTGGCGCAGCATCGCCGCGTCTTGGAACTGTCTTGATAATTCTTGTGTAGCCGCCTACTCTATCCTTGTAGCGAGGTCCGAGTTCAGTGAAAAGCTTCTGAAGTGCGTTTTGTCCTTCTTTTACGAATTCGAAACGAACTGTTTCAGCTGCCAATCTTCTGGAACTTAATGAACCATCTTTTGCTAAAGTGACCATTCTATCAGCTATTTTTCTTAATTCTTTTGCTTTTGCTTCAGTGGTAACGATACGTTCATTGATGATAATATCAGTTACAAGATCACGAAGTAAAGCTTTTCTTTGATCGCTGGTGCGTCTTAATCTACTATAAGCCATGATTTACTCCTTCTCTTCATCGTCTAAATGAAATTTTGAATCTTTGTTTGAAGTGTTTTCGAATTCCAGACCGTGTTCAGCAAGCTTTTCCTTCAATTCCTTAAAGGATTTTCTGCCTAAGCTTCTAAATCTCATGACATCTTCTTCGGTTAAACGAATGATCTGAGCAACTGTGTAAATACCCGAACGCTTCAAACTATTGAATAGACGTACAGATAAGTCTAATTGTTCAATCTTCATTTCTAATTTCTTATTGGTTGGTTCTTCTTCCTGTTCAAAGATGAAGTCGGTTGAAGCTGCTTGTTCACTGATTTCTACGATGACTGATAAATAATCAATCATCATTTTTGAAGCCAGGGCAAGAGCTTCTTTAGCAGCAATCGCACCATTGGTTTCAATATCTAGAGTCAGTTCATCAGCATCGCCTCTAGTCTTTTCAACATGATAGGATACGCGTGACACTGGGGTGTAGATCGAGTCAATTGGAATAACGCTCTTTTCATTCTTGCTGAAGCCCTTGTTCTTTTCTGCATTGACATAGCCAACTCCACGGCGTACTGTGACTTCCATAGAAAGTCTGCCTGTGTCGGATAGATTGGCAATCATTTGGTCAGGATTGATGATTTCAACGCCGTCGACATGGTTAAAGTCAGCTGCGGTCACCTTACCTGAACCTACTGCATAAAGTTCAAGCTTTTGTTCGAAATCGGGTTCTTTTGAATCTACGGAGAAGATAACCTTCTTCAAATTCAATACAATACCCATCACATCTTCATAGACGCCCTCCATGGTAGAGAACTCATGTTCAACGCCGTCAATTTTGATATTAACGATCGCTGCACCTGGTAATGAAGACAACAAAATTCTTCTCAGTGCATTGCCTAAAGTGATACCGTAGCCTCTTTCTAATGGTCTGATGATGAAGCGACCCTTATTGCCGTCTACTGATATTTCCTCTACTGCGGTTGGTTTTTCAAATTTTAATTCTTTCACAAGTTACCCCTCCTTAAGATTATCCACGTGGACGTTTTGGTGGTCTGCATCCATTGTGTGGTACTGGTGTTACGTCTTTGATTGCTGTAATTTCAAGACCGGCAGCCTGCAAGGAACGGATTGCCGCTTCTCTACCTGGACCAGGTCCTTTTACAGAAACTTCGACTCTCAACATACCATTTTCCATCGCTGATTTAGCAACTGCTTCAGCAGTTAGCTGTGCAGCGAACGGAGTTGATTTTCTGCTTCCCTTGTAGCCTAGTGCACCTGCACTGCTCCAAGCAATTGCGTTTCCATCAACGTCAGTGATTGTAACAATCGTGTTGTTGAATGTTGTATGAATGTGTGCAATACCAAGGGGAATATTTTTTCTAACTTTACGTTTAGTGGTCTTTTTCTTAGTAGCCATTGTCTATTCCTCCCTACTTCTTCTTCGCGGCAATCGCTTTAGCTTTACCTTTTCTCGTACGTGCGTTATTTCTTGTATTCTGACCGCGTACTGGTAAACCTTTACGATGGCGGATGCCACGATATGAACCGATTTCCATTAAACGCTTAATGTTTAATGTAACTTCACGGCGCAGGTCACCTTCTGTGGTGTACTTGCCGATTTCCTGACGGATGCGATTCATTTCATCTTCTGATAATGCCTTGACACGAGTGTCTTCACTCACGTTGGCATCCTTTAAAATTTGTTTGGCAAGTGGTAAACCAATGCCGTATACGTAAGTCAACGAAACCACGACGCGCTTGTCGCGTGGAATGTCAACGCCTGCTATTCTAGCCATAGTCTTCCTCCTAATTAACCTTGTCTTTGGTTATGTCGCTTAACGCGCTTGTTAATAACGTAAATTTTGCCCTTACGCTTGACAATGATGTCATCTTCACTTCTTTTTTTGACTGATGCTTTTACCTTCATGTGTAAGTTCCTCCTTATTTGCGGCGATAAGTAATCCGACCGCGTGTTAGATCGTATGGTGATAACTCTACAGTTACTTTATCACCAGGTAAAATGCGTATGTTATTCATACGGATTTTACCAGAAACGTGAGCCAATACAATATGGCCGTTTTGGATAAGTTCAACTTTGAACTTCGTATTTGGTAATACTTCGATTACCTTTGCTTCTACTTCAATTAAATCTTCTCTTGCCATAGATTCACTCCTTCTTTAGTGATGTTAAAATGTCATATCCAGTTTCCGTTATCACAATCATGTGNNAGATTGATCATAGGTTCCACACAAAATGTCATGCCTGGCTTAAGGATCGCTCCTTGATTCGGCTTGCCAAAGTTTGGTACGAATGGTTCTTCATGAAGTTCTCTGCCGATGCCGTGACCGGTAAACTCTTCAACGATACCATAACCAAACGGTTTAACAAAAGCCTCAATTGCGTGTGATATGTCTGAAACACGATTTCCCGGTTTAGCTTGTTCAAGACCGACATAGAGGGACTGTTCTGTGATTTCTAGAAGTTTCTCTATTTCCGGACTGATTTTACCGACTGGGTAGGTTGTTGCAGAATCTGCATGATAGCCTTTATAATTGACACCAAAATCTAATGTAATAATGTCTCCTTCTTTAAGAACTTTCTTTAAAGAGGGAATACCATGAACAACGACTTCATTGACTGAAGTACAGATGGATCCTGGAAAGCCATGATAACCCTTGAATGAAGGGGTTGCCCCAAGACTTAAGATATAGCTTTCGGCGAGTTGATCGAGATGATGCGTAGAAACACCAGGCTTTATATGCTCTGCGAGCATTTGTCGTGTTAGTTCTAGGATGCGTCCAGCTTCACGCATCAGCTCAATTTCTCTTTGTGACTTGATTTGAATCAATTCGTCTCACCTAATGCTTTCATAATTGCAGAATCAGTTTCTGCGATGGATTTTGTACCATCGATGTGAATGATTGATCCTGTTTTTTCGTAGTAGCCAATGACTGGAGCTGTGGATTCGTTATACACGCGCAAGCGTCTTTGAACCGTTTCTTCCATATCGTCGACTCTTTGAATGAGCGTACCGCCATCCAGATCGCAAATACCTTCAATTAAAGGTTTTTTGTTATGGATGTGATAGACTGCTCCACATGATTCGCATACTCTGCGTCCGCTGATTCGATCAACGATCAGTTCATCGGGTGCTTTGATGTTGATTACAGCATCCAGCTTCCATCCCAATTTAACTAATAATGCATCGAATGCTTTTGCCTGCTCGATGTTTCTTGGATATCCATCAAATAGAAATCCTTTTTTAGCATCGGCATGAGTTAACCTGTGGCGAACGATTTCATTTGTGATGTCATCGGGTACGAGTTCGCCGCGGTCAATATATTCTTTTGCTATTTTACCAACTGTTGTTCTATCCTTGTATAATTCTCTAAAAATATTGCCAGTGGAAATATGGGGAATATTATAATGCTTTATCAAGAGTGCTGCTTCTGTGCCTTTACCGGAACCGGGAGGGCCCATGATAATAATACGCATTTTAATGTCCTCCTATTATTTGAAAATGCCGCTATACTCTGCCTGACTTGCGTCTGTTTCGACCTGCTGTGTAGTTTCAATAGCAACCCCAACAATAATAAGTAAGCTGGTACCGCCAAGGCTGATCGCTTGTGCTTCTGTACCTGTGAATCCGAATACGATGGAAGTTAAAATTGGTAATACTGCCAAGATTACAAGGTACACGGTACCGATGACGGTAATCTTGAATAACAATTTAGCAACAAAGTCTTTAGTATCTTCACCTGGACGAATACCTGGAATGTAGGCGTTTGATTTAGAAAGGTTATTGGCAATCTTCTCAGGGTTGATGGTTAAGAATGAATAGAAGAATGAGAATACCACAATCAAGACAACATACAGGATAAATCCGATGGGTTGCTGATAATTGAAAATGTTGTTCAACCAACCGGCAAAACCGGTGGATGTATTAGAATTGGAAGCGAAGCCAACAATCGTGAGCGGAATGCTTAGGATAGTTTGAGCGAAGATGACTGGAATAACGCCGGCGCTGTTGATCTTCATTGGAATATTGGAATCTGATTTTCCTTGACGGTTTGCATATTGCACTGGAATCTTTCTTGTTGCGATTTGAATGAAGACGACTCCTAGCAAAATACCAAAGTAAAGGGCCATAATGACGATAAACCAAACGATGTCCCAACCATTAGTTCCATTGGTAATATACTTCAACCAAAGTGTAGTCCACATGGTTGGCAAGCTGGTGACGATACCGGCGACAATTAACATTGAAGTTCCGTTACCAACACCTTTTTTAGTGATTAAGTCGCCTAGCCAGATTGCTAGAGCTGAACCACCGGTCATGACTAATGCCATGTAAATATAGAAGAAGTATCTGTAGGATTCTACATCTGCTGCTTCTAAGCTTGGAATCAATACGCTACCATTCACGCTGATACCAACGATTAAAGCGAATGCTTGGATAAATGCTAAGGCGATTGCTACATATCGAGTGACTTGATTGAGCTTAGCTTTTCCTGATTCACCCTGTTCACTCCATTCCTTAAAGGATGGAATAACCATTTGTAATAATTGGATGGCGATGGATGCGGTGATGTAAGGCGAGATACCTAGTGACATAATAGAAAATCTTTCAAGGGCTTGACCGCTGAAGTTATTCAGGATCGCAACAAAGCTTCCGCTTGATTGCATGAAAGATGTAATGGCATCAGTATCAAAAAGTGGGACAGTGATATGACTAACAATTCTAATGACGAGCAGGATTGCAAGGGTGAATGCCAATCTCAGCATTACAGTTTTATTACTTAGAATTCTCTTTATACGCAGCCACACTTCAAATCACCTCTACAGTTCCACCGGCTTTAAGGATTGCTGCTTCTGCAGCTTTCGAGAAAACATGTGCCTTGACGGTTAATTTCTTCTCTAAAGTTCCATTTGCAAGAATCTTAACGCCTGAATTTAATTTTTTAAGAACATTTCTAGCGATGAGTGCTTCTGGAGTTACAACTTCACCATCATTAAATTGGTTTAAATCAACCAAATTGACAACAGCGTATTCTTTGCGATTGACGTTATTGAAGCCTCTTTTAGGAAGTCTTTGGAAGAAAGGAATCTGTCCGCCTTCAAAGCCTGGGCGTGGTCCACCACCGGAGCGTGAAAGTTGACCCTTCATCCCTCTGCCGGCTTGTTTTCCAAGTCCGCTACCAGTTCCTCTACCTACACGTTTACGTCTTTTGCGAGCTCCATCTACGGGTCTTAGTTCGTTTAACATTTGGTATTCCTCCTACTCTACTTCTTTAATATCGACCAAGTGGATGATGGTTTGAATCATACCTAAAAGAGCTTCATTGGGCTCTTTTACAACAACTTGATTGATCTTTTTTAATCCAAGTGCATGTGCTGTTTTAATTTGATTTGGCTTGTGGCCGATCAAACTTCTTTTTAGAGTTATTTGTAGTTTCATATTATAACAACCCCGCAATATCTACACCACGTAGTGCCGCAACCTGTTCTGCTGTTCTCAATTCCTTAAGACCGGCGAATGTAGCGCGAACCATGTTGATTGGTGTACTTGAACCAATGGATTTGGATAGGATATCATTGATGCCTGCAAGTTCGAATACTGCACGAACCGCACCACCGGCGATAATTCCTGTACCTGCAGATGCTGGTTTCATAAATACCATCCCTGCTCCATAGTTTCCAGTAATCGCGTGAGGAATTGTTGTTCCTACGACTGTGACGTTGATCATGTTGTTTTTAGCGTCTTCAACAGCTTTCTTGATTGCATCAGGAACTTCTGCTGCTTTTCCAGAACCGAAACCAACTTGACCTTGCTTATTGCCGATTACAACTAAGGCAGCAAAACGGAAACGACGACCACCCTTGACAACCTTTGTTACACGGTTGATGGCGACGACACGTTCTTCGAATTGTTTGTCTTGTTGTTCTTCTTGCATATATCTTTCTTTAGCCATGTTTGTCTCCTCCTTAGAATTGTAATCCTGCTTCGCGGGCAGCTTCAGCTAATGCTTTGACGCGTCCATGGTATAAATAACCAGAACGATCAAATACTACTGAGACTATTCCTTGAGCAAGCGCTTTTTCAGCGATCAACTTACCAACTGCTTTAGCGGTTTCAATATTTGAATGCTTCAGCCCTAATTCCTGAGTGCGAGCACTGACAAGTGTAGTTTGTTTAACATCATCAATAATCTGTACGTAAAGCGCAGAGTTGGAACGATATACATTCAGTCTTGGACGAGCTGCAGTTCCTTCAATGGTTTTTCTAATACGTAGATGACGTTTTTGTCTTATGACATTCGAAGATATTTTTCTAATCATAGCGATGTCCTCCCTTACTTAGCAGTCTTTCCAGCTTTACGTGGAACGTACTCATCAACATAGCGAATACCCTTACCAAGATATGGTTCTGGTTTTCTGAAACTTCTGATTTTAGCGGAGAATTCACCGACAAGTTGCTTGTCTGCGCCTTCAACGATCACATCAGTGTTCTTTGGAATGGTGACTTTGAGTCCAGCTGGAATCTCTAGTTCAATTGGGTGTGAATACCCCAAGCTTAAATTAACGACGTTGCCTGTGAGACTGGCTCTGTAACCAACACCGCGAATTTCTAATTGCTTCTTAAATCCAGTGGATACGCCAATGATCATGTTTGCTAACAATGCACGGGTGGTACCATGAATTTTTCTTGTGAAAATTTCATTATTTGGACGGGAGATAGTGATATCTGCGCCCTCCATTTTGATGTCTAAACTCTGATTGAATTGGAATTCAAGTTGACCTTTTGGGCCTTTGACTACAGCGTAGTTTTCTGGGCTTAACGTTACTGTAACGCCAGCAGGAACCTGAATCACTTTATTACCTATACGTGACATAATTTCCTCCTTATTACCATACGTAAGCGAGCACTTCGCCGCCAACTTGAGCTAAACGCGCTTCTTTATCAGTCATAATTCCCTTGGATGTTGAGATTAAGGCGATGCCTAAACCGTTCAATACCTTAGGTAAATCTTCTACTGACACATAAACACGAAGTCCTGGTTTCGATATCCGTTTTAACCCTTTAATAACACGTTCTTTAGTTGCAGTGTATTTTAAGGTTACTACAATCTTGCCTTGTACACCGTCTTTTGCTGCTGCATAATCGACGATGAATCCTTCTTTCTTTAGAACTGATAAAATATCAGACTTAAGACGAGAAGCAGGCATTTCTACTTTCTCATGACGCATCTTATTTGCGTTGCGGATACGCGTGAGCATATCTGCGATTGGATCAGTCATAACCATGTTTGCTTCCTCCTAATTACCAGCTAGCTTTTTTAACACCAGGGATTTGACCCTTGTGTGCTAAGTCACGAAATGTAAGACGTGACAAGCCAAACTTGCGTATATAGCCGCGTGGACGACCATCTAATGAATCGCGATTTCTAATACGAGTTGCAGATGCATTTCTTGGTAATTTAGCTAGTGCA
Source organism: Acholeplasmataceae bacterium (assembly GCA_003518475.1). Taxonomy (GTDB): domain Bacteria; phylum Bacillota_I; class Bacilli_A; order Acholeplasmatales; family Acholeplasmataceae; genus Peloplasma. Next base: position 12,125 of record DOYO01000124.1, on the reverse strand, counting down.
GCATAATCACCTTTTTCTTTTAACTCATCATGGATCTTGCGATATCTTTCAACGATCACCTTGCGTTTTTCATTTTTGATGATTAACGATTTTTTAGCCATAATACGCCTCCTTACTTCTTAAACGGCATACCAAGTGAGGACAATAAAGCGCGTCCTTCTTGATCGGTTTTTGCCGTTGTTACAATTACAATGTCCATACCGCGAACTTTTTTAACTTTGTCTAAACTAATTTCTGGGAATATGATTTGTTCTTTAATTCCGACAGTGTAGTTACCGCGTCCATCAAAGGCGTTTGAAGAAATACCTCTAAAGTCACGTACACGTGGAAGAGCGATAGAAATTAATTTTTCGAGGAAATAATACATTCTTTCTCCACGAAGTGTTACCTTGGCACCAATAGCCATTCCTTCTCTAAGTTTGAAGTTAGAAATTGATGTTTTAGCCTTTGTAACCAATGGTTTTTGACCAGTGATTTGCTTTAATTCTTCCACAGCGTCATCTAAGACTTTTGGGTTGAATACAGCATCACCGATACCCATGTTTACAACGATCTTTTCAATTCTTGGCACTTGCATAACAGATGTATAGTTGAATGCTTTCATGAGTTCGGGTTTGATGACGTTGTCGTACTTTACTTTAATTACACTCATTGTTCAAACTCCTTATTTATCAAGGCTTTCGCCTGATTTTTTAGCATAACGTACTTTCTTGCCATCGACTTCACGGTAACCAACGCGAGTTGGAACGTTTTGTTTTGGATCAAGAATAGCGACATTAGATACATGTATTGGTGCTTCTTTGTCGACGATACCGCCTTTATCATTCTGCTGTGTTGGACGAGTGTGTTTTTTAATTACGTTCACACCTTCAACCAATACGCGGTCTGTTTTTGGATAAACCTTCAAGACGCGGCCTGTCTTGCGGGTAGTTTTTCCTTTTTTGTCTGTTACAAATTGATCGCGTCCAGCGATAACTGCAACTGTGTCTCCAGCTTTAATATACATATAGACGAAACCTCCTTATAACACTTCAGGAGCAAGGGAAACGATCTTCATGAAGTTCTTTTCTCTTAACTCTCTGGCAACGGGTCCGAAAATACGGGTTCCACGTGGATTTAAATCTTCTTTTATAATGACTGCTGCATTGTCATCAAATTTGATGTATGAGCCGTCTGCGCGACGAAGGCCTGAAACTGTGCGTACGATAACTGCTTTGCAAACTTCACCTTTTTTTACAATTCCTGCTGGTGTAGCTCTCTTGACAGTCACGACGACGATGTCACCGATATTAGCATAACGACGACGGGTTCCCCCTAAAACCTTAATCACAAGGACTTCTTTGGCACCGCTGTTGTCAGCAACTACCATTCTGCTTTCTTGTTGTATCATAGTTTGTTATCCTCCTTATACTAAGTCGGCTTTAGTGACAACTTCTAAGAGACGGAATCTCTTAGTTTTTGACAGTGGTCTGGTTTCCATAATGGTTACCGTATCACCGATGCCTGCTATGCCTTCTTCATCATGAACATGAAATTTCTTTGATTCCTTTACAAGTTTGCCATATAAAGGAGACTTCTTGTATGTGTCAACAACCACGGTAATGGTTTTATCCATTTTGTCAGATACAACTTTTCCCGTATATACTTTTCTTTGATTACGTTCCATGGTATCCTCCTTATTCAGCGCGTTCGCTGATGATTGTCTTCATTTGTGCAATCGTCTTTTTTACTGTGCTAATCCGAGCTGTGTTTTCTAGCTGTCCTACTGCAAGTTGAAAGCGTAGGTTAAATAGTTCTGCTTTAAGCTCGACAATTCGTTTTTCAAGATCAACTGTGCTGATCTTTCTGATTTCTGTCGCTTTCACGCCTGCTCACCTCTTTTAACAATTTTAGTCTTGATAGGCAGCTTATGTGATGCTAAACGTAGTGATTCCTTAGCTACTTCTTCGGAAACTCCATTCACTTCAAACATTACTTTTCCTACTTTAACAACTGCCACCCAATGGTCAGGAGCACCCTTACCGGATCCCATGCGCACTTCGAGTGGTTTCTTAGTCTTGGCTAAGTGTGGGAAGATGTTAATCCATACTTTCCCAAGTCTCTTCATATGTCTTGTCATCGCAATTCTGGCTGCTTCGATTTGACGGTTAGTCACCCAAGCACCTTCTTGTGCTATCAATGCATAGTCTCCGTTCAGAATTTCATTTCTTCCCTTTGCTAGGCCTTCATAGCTGACGCGGTGAGGACGACGGAATTTTGTTCTTTTTGGCATTAACATAATTACTTGCCTCCCTTGCTGTCACGAGGACGTCTTTCTCTATCTTGACGTGGTGCTCTTTCATCTTGTTTTCTTAAGTTTTCTTCGCGCGTTTGGCCAGGAAGAACTTCTCCATTATAAATCCAAACTTTAACGCCAAGAATTCCATAAGTTGTGTTGGCTTCAGCAGTTGCGTAATCGATATCGGCACGAAGTGTATGTAAAGGAACCTGTCCTTCTGAATATCCTTCGCTTCTAGCGATTTCAGCTCCGCCTAAACGGCCGGAAATCAAAGTCTTGCAACCTCTAGCTCCAGATTTGAGTGCACGTTGCATAGCAATTTTTTGTACACGTCTGAAGGATGCGCGGCTTTCTAGCTGTTCAGCGATGCTTTGTGCAACGAGTGTTGCAACGCGTTCTGGACGCTTAACTTCAACAACATTAAATACGATTTCTTTTTTAGTAAGTTTTTCTAAAGCAATGACTGCTTTCTTCTTTGTTTCAGCATCTCTGCCGATGACAATACCTGGCTTAGCTGTGTGCAAAGTGACCTTCACACGGTCTTTACCGCCCTTACCTTTGACGCGTTCAATTTCAACGTGAGAAACAGCGGCTTTTTTATAAAAATCATTCAGGTATCTACGAATTAGCGCATCTTCCTTAACGAGGGCAGGAACATCTGTTTTTTCAGCGTACCACTTTGAATCCCAAGTGCGGATGATGCCAAGACGCATACCAATTGGATTAACTTTTTGACCCATGTCTCTTCACCTCTACTCTTTATCTGCCACAACAACTGTGATGTGGCTAGTTCTCTTCTGAATGATATCGCCTTGTCCTTTTGCTCTAGGTAAAAGTCTTTTTAGGCGAACTCCTTCATTTACAAATACCTCTTTAACAAATAGGTTTTCAACGTTTGCATTGTTATTATGTTCAGCGTTAGCGACTGCGCTGTTTAACACTTTTAGAATGATTGGTGAGGCAGCGCGTGGTGTGAACATTAAGATTGCTTGCGCTTCCTTGATGTTTTTTCCGCGGATTAGATCAACGACTAATCTTGCCTTACGTGGAGTAATGCGAACGGTTTTAGCTATAGCTTTAGTTTCCATTATTCATTATCCTCCAATTACTTCTTCTTAGCTTTCTTGTCATCTTTTCCATGACCGTGGAATGTACGCGTTGGACTGAATTCGCCAAATTTATGTCCAACCATGTCTTCTGTAACGTATACAGGTACATGTGATTTACCGTTATAAACGGCAATTGTATGTCCAACGAAATCTGGGAAAACCGTTGAACGGCGTGACCATGTTTGAATCACTTTATTTTCGTTAACTGCATTTTGCTTTTGAACCTTTACTAGTAAATGATCATCGCAGAATGGTCCTTTTTTTAATGAACGTCCCATAATTTCCTCCTACTTCGTGCGACGACGAATGATTAGATCGTTCGACGCTTTCTTATGATCGCGAGTCTTAACTCCACGAGCCTTCTTACCCCATGGGGTCATTGGTTGAGCTCTACCGATTGGTTGCTTACCTTCACCACCACCGTGTGGGTGATCGTTAGGATTCATTACAGATCCACGAACAGTTGGACGAACGCCCATGTGCCGTTTTCTGCCAGCCTTACCGATGGACACAAGTTCCCATGATTCATTACCGACAGTACCGATTGTTGCACGGCATGTGCCTAAAATCTTACGAACTTCGCTTGATTGCAGACGTACGAGAACATATTTGTCTTCGCGTCCGAGAATTTGTGCGGATGTACCAGCGCTTCTTGCAACCTGTCCGCCTCTTCCTGGGCTTAATTCGATGTTGTGAATGATTGTACCGACAGGAATATTCATAATTGGTAACGCATTACCAGTCTTGATATCTACTTGTTCACCGGAAACGATTTGATTTCCTACTTCCAAACCCTTTGGTGCGATGATATATCTCTTTTCTCCATCTGCATAGAAAATCAAAGCGATATTCGCACTTCTGTTTGGATCGTATTCGATCGTTGCTACATTTCCAATGATATTATCCTTGTTACGTTTAAAATCAATTACGCGATACTTTCTTTTTGCACCGCCGCCGATGTGTCTAACCGTTAGTTTACCTTGGTTATTACGGCCGCCTGTGCGAGAAATTGGCTCAAGTAGTGATTTTTCAGGAGTAGATGTTGTGATTTCGTCGTATGTTAATACGCTCATGTTACGACGCCCGTTGGACGTCTTTTTGTATATTTTAACCGCCATAGGTTAAACCTCCTCTAATATTTCACTTAAACTGTGAAGGCGTCAATCTTTTGACCCTCAGCTAATTTAACAATCGCTTTCTTATAAGCTGACTTGTATCCTTCGTATTTGCCCATTCTCTTGAACTTTGGCAATACGTTGATTGTGTTTACTTTTAGAACTTTGACATTGAAAATGGTTTCGACTGCTTTTTTAATTTCAACCTTATTTGCTTTTCTGTCAACCTTGAATGTGTATCTGTTGTCACTTTCAATCATTTTAGTTGATTGTTCAGTGATGATTGGAGCCTTGATAATATCGTAATATTTAGTCATTGCCCAATACCTCCTCTAATGCTTCGACTGCATCTTTCGTTAAAACGAGTGTCTTGCAGTTTAGAATGTCATAAACACTAACATGACTTACTGTTGAGAAAGCAATCGTTGGAATGTTTCTTGCTGCCATCATTTCGTTTTCACCGAATGTTTGAGCTACAATCAAAGTTTTGCCTTCAATACCTAGACCAGCTAGTAATGTTTGGAACAACTTTGTCTTTGGAGCATCAATGCTAACGGAATCAACAACTTTAAGCTGTCCGTTTGCTGCATGATATGAAAGCGCGGATCTTAAAGCCAATTGACGAACCTTTTGATTCATTTTAACTGCATATCCTCTTGGAGTAGGTCCGAATACGATACCACCATGACGCCATTGTGGAGAACGTGTTGACCCTTGACGAGCGCGACCTGTTCCTTTTTGTCTCCATGGCTTTTTACCACCACCAGAAACTTCGCCACGATTTTTAACATCATGTGTTCCTTGTCTCATCGCTGCTCTTTGAGCGTTGACTACATCATACAAAGCTTGTTGATGTGGTTCAATACCGAATACATAATCGGATAAGGTTAATTCAGCAACCGTATTACCTGTTTGATTTAGTACATTTAGTTTTGGCATGTTAACCCTCCTTACTTACCACTCTTAATTGCAGTTTTAACGATGACAAGACCCTTGTTTGGTCCTGGTACGCTACCGCTAATTAAAAGCAATTGATTTTCAACATCCACAGCAGCGACTCTTAAGTTNNTTAATGGCACCCATTGAACCCGGACGACGATGGTATCTGGAACCGTGAGTCATTGGTCCTCGTGTCTGATTGTGTCTCTTAATGCTTCCTGCGAAGCCTTTACCCTTAGTAGTACCTGTAACGTCTACTTCTTCGCCTTGGGTAAATAATTCATTCTTGACAAGGTCACCGACCGCCAAATCCACTAATTCATTTTTAAGTTCTTCGTTAAAGCGGATTTCTCTAATGAAGCGCTTAGGTGCTGTATTAGCTTTTTTCACGTGCCCTTGTTCAGGCTTGTTACTTAATTTGTCCCGTTTTGTTTCGAATCCGACCTGAGTCGCAACATATCCGTCAGTTTCAACGGTCTTTTGTTGCAGAACGACGTTGTCAGCTACATCGATAACGGTTACTGGAATGATTGCGCCATTTTCGTCGAAAATTTGCGTCATCCCGAGTTTTCTACCTAAGATTCCTTTGGCCATAATTTTTACCTCTCTCTTAATTTACTATTTCTTTAATACGATATCGATACCGGATGGTAGGTCAATATCCATGAGTGCACTAATTGTTTTTGGGTTTGGATCAATGATTTGAATTAATCTCTTGTGCGTTCTGCGTTCAAATTGTTCACGTGAATCTTTATTAACGTGTGGTGAACGTAAAACAGTGAAGATTTCCTTTTCAGTTGGAAGAGGAATTGGACCTTGTACAGTAGCACCAGTTCTTAGTGCGCTGTCTACAATCTTCTTTGCAGCTTGATCTAATAATCTGTGATCGTATGCCTTTAAACGAATTTTGATTACATCTTTTGCCATTTTAATAGCTCCTTTCGCCTATAATCTTGTATAGACTTGCTCCACAGGAAAACTCAACACGTAGACAACGGCTATCCGTGTGTCAACAACCTCCCATTTCACAGCCTGCTCGATTTCACACGAGCGTTACTATTATATAGGATAAAAAAAGAAAAAGCAACCCTTTCGGTACTTTTTCCTAATTATTTCTTGGCTTTTAATTGTTTTCGTCTTCATCATCTTTCTTTTTCTTTTTTGTTAGAATTGAGGAGATGACCGCTTCTCTTTTTTCTTTGTGACTATCTCTGATTTCTTTTTGTTTTCTAGCTTTCTTTTCTAAAGCAGATTTGGCTTTTGCAGCGTTGATTTCCANNTCAATGAGCCCTATAGCATTAAGCGGGATGGAAAAATCGGTAAATCCGGATTTCAAAAACTTATTAAAAATCTTTGGATTCTTGAGAAAATTGCCAGCCACAATGTGCTTGAGTTTCATACTGTAACTACGGAGATGTTGATGTAGATCACGAATGTCTGGCCATAAAAGATCAACGATTTCTTCCTTTGTCAACTCGCTATATCTGTTGAAGTCATCAGATAATTCTTCAATTAAATCATTTAGACCAATGATTACGAAGTCCATGTTGTCATATTCCTCATGATATTGGAGTGCGGATTCCGTTTCCATCATGATTCCTATTTTTGGTGTTTCTTGATTGTACATTTCAAAGGCAGCATCGACTGCTTCCCTCCAAAATGGTATTTCAGAACTCATCCGAATCATTGGTATAACAATGTGAACTTCTACTTTGGTTTCTTGAACGGCGCTAGCAATTGCCATCAAGTTGACGTTGTATAACTCGTAATAATCGATTAATGAGTCGATATCAGTATAGATATCTTCGATGTACTTAATTGGACGTTCCTTCCTGAAGTCAGGAATTCTGATGTAAATTTCTTTCTCTTGCATTGCATTTAAGAGTTTTATAAATACAGCTTCCTGCTCACTGAATGTCGGAGTCATTCCCTTTGTTACATACATATACTCACTTTTAAATGGTGCAACTCCGTTATACCACCCACCTGAAGCAATTTTATCAAGTGTTCTCGTATCAACAATCGGAGCATATAGATTGACCTTCGATTCGCCGAAAGATGCTTTTTCACCAAGTCTAAATGTGAAATTACGAAGTTCCTTCTTATAAAAATTAATATCTGGATCTCGGGGATTGATGATTGTTAACCCTTTAATTGCATCAATAATGACTTTTTCCCCATTTACATAAGAGTGATTATGAACAACCATCGGCAATTCGTAAACATCCGAAATGGCTCTTGCTGCTTCAAAATCAGTTACTTCTTTACAAATGATGCCTTGAATACTTGCTGGAAGATTATAAAAGTATTCGCTTTTAAAATCATTGGTGACAAGAATGAAGTTATTTTGTTGATTCTTGATGAGATACTGAAGTTGCATTACTTCAAAACGTGTCATCAGTCTCTTTTTACAGAGATTTATTTCTGAATAAATTTCGTTTTTTCGGTCACGATAGAGATAAGGAACGATATCTTTTGCAATAAAAAGATATTGCTCGAGTGCTTCTTCAAAAGCTTCAGATATGTTCATTTTCTCAATATAAACGAGTCTTTTAAACTGTTCTAGAACTACTTCTGAATCAAAAACAGGGTAAACAAATTCCATGATCGACTCATTACCCGCAAAACTTAGGCTGAATCTATTATGCACATCCCCGTATTGGATGAAATCATCATCCTTAATCGACTCAATTTCAATAAATAATTCATCAAGCTGTTTCAATGTAAATCCGATGGTTAATTGTTTATTATTGAAATAGACGATTTCCCCTATTGCAATGTTTCCATAAATCCGTGTACAATTATGAACTTGTTTGTTTGTTTTCAAAAACAGTTATGTTTCTCCTGATCAAATTTGCTTTCTTATGAGGTAAGCAGCCCCTATTATACCTGCGTCGTTTCCAGTTGAAGCCAATAAAAACGGTACCTTATATGAAGAAAATCGCGCATGTTTTTGATAGTGTTGTGAAATTAAATCAACCAGAAAACTACCTGCTTTGGAAATTCCGCCCCCGATGATAAATACATCCGGGTCTAAAATGACAGCAATAATGCTTGCGCTGATGGCTATGTATTCAGCAACTCGGTTGATCACTTGAAGACCTACTTTGTCGCCAGCTTTAGCTGCATCAAAAACAGATTTTACTGATAAATTCTTAAAATCTATACTGCTTGTTGAAGATAACGATAATTCCTTCGTATAATTTAAGATTCCCGAGGTTCCACAAATTTGTTCTAGACAGCCTTGTGAGCCACAACCACATGTTTCAGTTGCTCCATCAAAAACCCTCATGTGACCAATCTCGCCACCAAGACCTGTTGCGCCTTCCAATATTTCACCATTAATGATGATACCGCCGCCTACACCAGTTCCGAGTGTATAAAATACTGCGTTTTTATAAGGTTTTTCCAATATTTGATTCTCTCCGTATGCAGCTAATGTTGCATCATTTGATACTGCAACTCTTACATGATCGGGTAAAACTTTGTTAAAGGCAAATATAATATCTAATTTATTCCATTTTAAATTTGGACATTTATCAACATGACCATTTTTTACTGGACATGGTACTGCAGCACCTACCCCCTTAACCTGTTTGAATTCGATTCCATTCACTTGGTTCATTTCTAAGATTATCGATCCAATTTTTTCGAAAATACTGGTTTCCTGATTCTGTCGCGGTGTCTCTACTTCTTTAACATCAATCATTTTCATGCCTGGAAGTGTAAACAATCCGAGCTTAATATTTGTCCCGCCAATATCAATTCCATATACGTATTCATTCATATAATTCACCTCCCAATTGAATAGCAACTATATTATACAATTTACACATTATTAATGATAGGGGTAAATTGCATTTTAGTAAAAAATAAGGTATCCTTTAGGATACCTTACAGGAAAATAGTTTATTAATAGCGTTGTTTGAAGTATTTGCTGATGTTCTCCAAGGATTTCATGAGTACTTCATCTTTTTCAAGTTCCAAATCTTTGAAGAGGGACGACACCATTTCATTGTGAAACTCATCATGAATCTTTAAAACATTCAATGCAGAGTCTGTAAGTTTCAAATAAACCTTGCGTCGATCGTTTTCATCACTGTATCTTGTTACATATTCTTTTCTAACTAAAACGTTGACCGATGTTGTCAGGGTGCCCAAGGTGACGCGTAACTTTTGAGCTACACTTCCCATGGTTGGAGTTTCAGAATTTCGTATAGCTTCCAAAACATGTATTTCTGTCATTGATAGTTTAACGCCTCTTTTTTTGAGAACATCAGCCTCGATGCTCAAAATGTGATTAAAAACATCAACTAACAATTCATTGATTACTTCTTTTGGAGAAATCATTCTAATGACCACCTTTTTTAAAGTACGATATAGCCTACACCCAAAGTACCGGGACCTGCATGAGCGCCAACTACTGGAGTAAGCGGTACAAGTTCGATTGTAACATCAGGTCTTACATGAAGAATTTCTTGCTTGATTTCAGCTGCTTTTTCTTCATTGTTTGTGTACGCTATAAACATTATAACATTCTTTCCAGCAATATCACCTTGAATAACTTCAATTAAACGAGCTTGAGCTTTGTTTGTTGTGCGTATTTTTTCGAATGGAACCAAACTACCATCTCTTTGAATGTGTAACAGAGGTTTAATTTTTAAAAGAGTCCCTAGGAAACCGCTTGTAGCCGATAAACGACCATTCTTAACTAAATACTTAAGTGTATCAACTAGTACATAGATATAAATATGATCTCTGATTTTTTCCAGTCGATCAATGATATCACGGACCTTTGATCCCGATTTAATCATCTTGATTGCTTCCAAGACTAAGAACGCTTCACCATACGATACAGTTCGCGAGTCAATAACATAAACATTGATTCCTGGAACCATATCCTTTGCCAATACTGCTCCTTGATATGTACCACTCAATTTAGAAGAAATAACAATAGATAACACATCAGTGTATCCTTCATCTTTCAATTCTTCGTAAACGCTAGCGATTTTTCCTGTTGAAGTTTGTGATGTTGAAACATCAATATCAGGATTTGCTACAATGATATCATAAAATTCTTTTGCCTGAATGTCGACATAATCTTCATATTCCTTACCGTTCAGATTCAAGGTGGAACGAATCATCTTGACAGGATAGTCCAATTTCATATAGTCAACGCCAGAATTTCCACATACTACAAGTCCAATTTTCTCACTCATTTTGTTTTCTCCTTCAAATTATTTGAATATCAAATATTATTTGCTATCTCTATGATAACATATCGAAGATTAAAGTCAAAGAAAATGTAAACTATTTATACGAATCCAGCAATTCCATTTGGCTTTTGGCAGAGAGTGAGTCTTGAAGTCTGATATTTGATACTAAAAATCTTGATAAACTCATGAGTTCTTCATGATTGTGTTTGGTATTTTCGACAAGTTCCTTTTTCAGATGGCGATCATACTCAGGTAAATATATCATCACATAGTTAACGACTTGAATTTCCTTACTAACCATATTTCCTATGAGTTGTCTATAATTTATAGATTCTTGAAGTTTCTTTGTGTAACGCTCTTCGCTACGTTTCTCATCTTGGTTAAACATACCAAATTCTAGTACAACAATTAAGCGATCATATACGATGAGATAATCTGATCTCATGTGATTGCCAAACACTAATGGATATTCCATTACAATCAGTATTTGTTCTGCATTGATCCCTTTTTTGAACAGTTCAACCAGTAGTCTTCTGATTAGAATTGATGTGTCCATCCAGGTGATTACTTCCTCATCTTTTAATTCCCACATGGATAGCTTTTTCTCGTTGAACTGTTTTTTCAAGTTAAAAAACGATTCATTATTTCCGTATTTTTCGACTCTTTCTTTGAGAAGCTGCTTTTCAATACGCCATTTCTCTATCTCAAGAAAGTCAGAAAACTTGTTAAAACTTACTAAACCTTCAAAAACATGCATTGCGTGAATTTTCATATGGAAGAGCACCTCATATTATCATACATGCGACGACCAATGTTTACTTTGTTTTATGTTGTGATTTTTATAAGTTGCTGTTTTTCATCTAATTTTTAAACATTCCANNTGATGGCTTCAGGGAGAATTGATTTCCCGACACAACGATTTTCAGTCGTTTTGTGCACAAAAAAATTGAATCGTGAAATCGTGTATGATTTTTATGTACATTTATTGCTTGTTTTTAATCTTCTCTACAACTTATGTCAATCCCCATATTAATTAATTCATTGCCCTTATACAAATTTAATCTAGCCCCAGTTTGAAGATCATAGTATTCATTATTATAAAGAACAATATAGTTTTCTAGATTAACTAAACCTATAGTACATGTAGTGCCTTTATCACTTTCTATCGGATAACCTATAAGTGCATAAGTCTTTTCTTCGTCAATATCAATGCGTTTGTATATTTCATAATCATTCCCTGTATAAAAAAGACTAAATAACTCAGGCTGAGGATTTTCAAGAGGAACACCCTTATTCGTACATGCTGAGAAACTAATTGTAAAAGTTAACAATAACATACTTAAGATTACTTTTTTCATATAAGTACCTCTGTTTATCTTAAGTATACTACAATTTAAATAGTTTATTAATTTTATATATATTAATACTCCTTAAGTACTTGTCCTTCGTAAACGTCATATATTAACAC
>DOYO01000001.1:5144-5321 GCA_003518475.1 Acholeplasmataceae bacterium | reverse complement strand
TTCTTGAAAAGCCTGATTTAAATCTCCTTTGACAAACCCTTTATGAATCACACTCTTCACATAATGAAAAGTAGGTTCTAAATCTTCATATTCAACAATAATCTGATTCAATATCGAATCAATGATGGTTTTATCTCTACCGCAGATGAGTAAAATCGGTTCTCCGATATAGTTCAC
>DOYO01000001.1:4711-5072 GCA_003518475.1 Acholeplasmataceae bacterium | reverse complement strand
AGCGCACGACCTGAAATTTTATCATCTGCATCCATCTTTGGAATGGATGTGCTGATATCCTTCATGAACTCACTTCCTATCTTTACATTTCAATGGCATCTGTTGGACATTTCACAACACATAATCCACATTCAAAACACTTCTTGGGATCAAATTCGATACGTTCATTAAATGAGATTGCAAAATATGGGCAAACCTTCACGCAAAGCATGCATTTGATGCATTTATCTTCAATTAAATGAGGAACATTCGCTTTATACTTAACATTGTTTTTGAGTGTGGATTCTATCACGTCTTCAACGCTCTTGAATCCATAGTGCTCCAACCTTTTTGGAAGGTCATCAATGATTTTCTTATAAAG
>DOYO01000001.1:4240-4662 GCA_003518475.1 Acholeplasmataceae bacterium | reverse complement strand
TTTCCATATAGAATAGAACGGGTTGCAATATCAATCTTCATTGTCGGTCCTAAAGAATTGATTGCAACGATGCCGTTGGCTCCATTTTCTTTAATGACTCTCGCGAATTCCGGTGGATTTGGAATATGAGGACTGATTTTCATATAGATAGGTTTCTTGGTGTGGCTTCTGATGGTTTTGACAGTATCAGCAATCACGGAAAGATTCGTTCCAACATAGTGCGTGGAGACTTCAAAAGCATCTGCATAAGGATCTAAAAGCGGAATCAAGACTTCCATGTCTTCTTTGGAATATCCGACACTGATGATCAAAGGACGATCATTAATTTTCTTATATTCAGGAAGTATTTGTTCAAGCCAGATTTCTTTTGAATATTCGCTCCAGAGTTCACTATTCATGACATAATCACGATCGCCATAAAT
>DOYO01000001.1:3204-4180 GCA_003518475.1 Acholeplasmataceae bacterium | reverse complement strand
TTCGCTTGCTTCTTGATATGGTGTAGATAAGGTTTCTTCTATTTCATAATCATTAACCAGCTGTCTTCCGTTCACGAAGACATGCTTTGGCTTGAAGCTGTGAAATAGTCCAAAGAAGAGATGGCCAAACGCGTTATCCTGGTGGATTGGAGTCGGTGCCAGATAAGGAATCATCAAGATATCCGCCGCATATCCTTCCATGACTTTCCCAAGCTTGACACCAAGGATATCAGATGCATATTGATAGGTGTCATTGATCATCTTTTGTAAATCGCCAAGATTAAATAATGTCGGCGTCTGATCTTTTAAGTGTGTGGCGTAATAAAGATATAAGTANNTCAAGTTCATCATCTGTGACATCAATCGCATGGGCGATGATGCTGTTTTTGTTGAGCAGACCATGACGATCCAATCTTTCGATGATGCGTTTTTTATATTTTTTCATGGAATCTTTTTGATCAAGTAAAGATTCTCCGACATGGATATGAATCGGTGCGTCACCAAGATGCATCTTGACTTTCTTTAATGTTTTTTCTGATAAGCTCATCGATGCATGGAGTCCGAATAGTCCCTGTACGAATGGCGAACGATTCTTTCTGATAAATGCTTCATTTTCTTCTATTGCAAAATCAACATTGAAACGATCGCTCGTTTCAAATGCGAAAATACCTCTTAAATGCGCAGTTTCACAAACCGCTTTCTTCAGTTCCTCCAAAGATCCGATGATATCAACACCGCTTGCATGATGATCGATGATTGTTGTGACTCCATTTTTTAAGAAGTCAGCAGCAAATACGATACCGCTTGAGTAGATCATTTCAAGATCCAAATGTCCATCAAGCTTCCACCATAATTGATCTAAAATGTCTTGGAAGTTCTTCGGATTGAAGGGTGTGCTCCATCCTCTGGCGAAAGCTGAGTAAATGTGGGTATGTCCACAGACGAAATTGGGCAACACCAGATGATTGGTTCCATC
>DOYO01000001.1:0-3099 GCA_003518475.1 Acholeplasmataceae bacterium | reverse complement strand
TCGCATGTCCCATGATTTCCATGAATGGTTGAACCTTCTATAGTTTTATAAAAGACGAAATCAGCATCAAAGCCTTCCTTGATTTCTCCCTTGTGCTTCAAATATTGTGTTTCTGCGACATGTTTCGTCATCTTGATGATCGCCTGATCATGAAGATGATATCTCATGATATCCAAGGAATGCTCAATCCCTCCGATGCCAAGCGGAGTCTCTTTTAGTGTTTTCTTCTTTTTATCGACCATCCTGAATGCGCAATGATCGGTTCCAATCGTATAAACATGCTGGCTCAACTCATGCATCAGCTTCATCTCAGGTTTACTCCTGAGAGGGGGAGCGAATGTATATAAATAACCATGTTCCCTCTTCAATGCTTCATTGGTGAATGTAAAATACTGAGGACAGCTTTCAATAAAGAAATTCTTATTGATGATATCCGAATATTCTTCAGTAAGCTTTCTTAAGGTTTCACCGCTGGAAAGATGGACCATGTACATGTTTCCGCCGGTTTCTCTTGTATATTGTGCAATCTTCAAGGCTTCACTTGTTTCACTGATCGTTGGTCTGCTCACCGGAAGATCCTTATATGTGAACTTAGGATTCAAATCGATTAAATCATCATTTTCGATATGTGCCATGATGATGAAATCATATTTTTTTGAGAGTTTGAGCAACTCAATGATCGCGTCATCATAGGTTCTCCGATTGGAATCGGAGTAGGTTGTAAAAAGCTTCAAAGTATTCATGCCCAAAGCTTTCATTCTCACAACGAAGGACTCCAAATTGCCTTTTGGATTCTTGATGGTTGCGTGCATCTGATAATCCACGATACTCTTTTTAGCGAGATCCATGCGTTCATAGAATGCACGTTCCAAATCAATTTCATTATCAACGGGTGCTAAAAAATCAACGATGGTGGTGACACCGCCATAAGCAGCGCATAAAGAACCGGTATAAAAATCATCCACGGATTTGATAAATCCCAAATCAAGTTCGAAATGCACATGGGGATCAATCAGACCTGGAAGTATTTCCATGCCTTTCGCATCGATGGTTTCAGCTGCAGGATAAAAATCATCGCTGATTTTAGCAATTCTTTCTTTCTCGATATAAATATTGGTTTGTTTAAACTGATTGTCTATGAAGACCTTTCCATAGACGATTGCTTTATCATACATAAATTAAACCTCTATAGTGAGGATTTAAGTATTGTAACGTCTTTCAATTGATAATGCTTGATGACTAAATCAATCATGTCCTCGCGGACAACGATGATTAAGTCCAGATTAGATGAAACCATCTTTTTAAATATGGAGTCAAATCCCAATCCGCCTAGCTCCAAAGCTCCGATTTCATCCAAGTAAATCGGTTGAACCTTCTTTTGAATCATCTTTTCGATGTCTTGTTCTATCCACTTTTTAACTTCAGGGTGAATCAGATAAGGTCCGATTTTTTCGATTGCGAAAAATTCACTCAAATAGAAATCCTTATGGACCATGAGTAATCTTTTTTCTCTTGACGAGAGTTTCATGGCGTGATATCCATAGACTTTTTGATCACTCATCACCTTTAGGGAAATAAATCCATCTCCTTGGCGATCCGCTAAATATAAATCCATCATGCGTGTAGTTTTTTTACTATTGATTTTACCAGTAACGATCTTGATCATGGATGAGCTCCCTCATATGTTTTTGTTTTTTATGGTAGTTGATGGCTAGAATCTCTGAAACGATGGATATCGCGATTTCTTCAGGAGATCCTCCACCCAAATCCAATCCGATTGGAGAATAGAAATTCTTCAAGTCGACATCTTTTCCGAACTGTTCATAGGTTTTATTCAAGTAATCCTTAAGTTTTTCGATCGAGCAGAGCATACCGACATATTTCGGAGTGAGCTTCATTTCTAAAATCTTATTGATCACATGATAATCATGCATATGGGATGGTGTGCACACGATCACATAGGATTGATCCTTCAAGCTATGTTCTTCNNTTCAACGATTTCTTTTCTTTCGTCAATCACCGTCACATGAAAGTTCAGAGGCTTGAGCACATGTACCAATGCCTGACCCACATGTCCTCCTCCAAAGATATAAACAAATCCCTTAACTCCCAAAAACTCATAAAACAAGGTCACAGTTCCCCCGCAAACCATTGGAAGCGTCTTCGCTTCAGGTGTTACCTTGCCCTTATCTAATAGATATTTTTCTGTCAGATGCGTTCTTTTCTTGATCAGGTCCTTGCACTTTTCTCTGGCATAGTGCTCCAAAGCACCACCGCCGACTGTGCCCATCGCTTCATCAAATTCAGAAACCAACATCTTTTTACCGATCTCTACAGGTCCTTCTCCAGTTTTTTCAACTGCAGTCACCAGCACTGCATCAATCCCCTGATTTTTATAGAATACGATTTTTTCATAGATGTCGTTCATTTCATCATCTCTCTTTCCTTTTTTAAATCAAGCTTTTTTATAAAAGTATAGTCAGCACCACTGCGAAAATAAACATGGATAAAGATAATGCCCAATGCGGTTTGATACTGAACTGAATCTTATTTTTTGTTAACTGTTGGATTGCTGCTAATCCAATCAAAATTGCCATTTCAATCAGTCCTGAAATTACGATGAACGAAATAATTGTAGATGAGCTTGCAAGTTGATTGAACATGAATCCTGTCAATGCGTTATTAATTGCGATATTCATGATGAAGAGCGCTCTCCAGCTCAAGCTCACGATACCTAAACCAAGCATTTGAACTGCGAAGCTCTTCTTTTCAACCATTGGAAGAACTGCATAAACAACCAAGGACTGAAGCATGATGGAAATCATCGGATTATACGTCTTGATCGGCAACAAGCCGGGCATGAAGAAATTCACAGACTTGAGGGACGCTGCGATCAATGCGACATAAATCATCGCGCTTCTTGATTTGGTTTGATGAAACGTCATCACCATGATGGTTGCTGCAATTGGAAACATGATGCTTCCAGAGATCAGTACAGGGAGGAAATGCAGCGCATATCCGAGCGTTGCCTCTAAAATCCCCCAGATAGATCCAAAGAAAATTACTGAAAATAAAACAGTTTTGTTATTTGCTTTCATC
>DOYO01000047.1:35966-41686 GCA_003518475.1 Acholeplasmataceae bacterium | reverse complement strand
ATTTGAATAACCGGAGGTCAACAACATGAAGATCTTATTTATCGGAGGCACAGGGTTGATTAGCACAGCAGTCAGTCAGTTGGCTATTCAAAAGGGGCTTGAATTAACCATCTTGAATCGTGGACAACGAAATGATGAACTTCCAAAAAAAGTAGAACGCGTACGATGCGACATCTATGATGAAAAGGCTGTTCAAAAATTCCTAGTAAACCGTCATTTTGACGCTGTTGTCGATTGGATAGCGTTCACTACCGATCATGTTCAAAGAGATTATCGTCTTTTTAAGGGGTATACCAACCAGTATGTATTCATCAGCAGCGCTTCAGCGTATCAAAAACCGATACCTAAACTACCGATTACTGAAAAAGAAGTACCTTTGAATAATCCTTTTTGGACTTATAGCCAAAATAAACAAAAATGTGAGGAATATTTGTTAGGATTGAATGATCCGTCTTTTCCTGTGACCATCATCAGACCCTCCCACACCTATAACGATCATTCCATCGTTTCACAACTCAACAGCTGGCCGCATCCTTACACCTTGATTCACAGGATGAAACAAAATAAACCGGTTATCATGCCTGAACAAGGAAAGTCACGTTGGACCTTGACTTATAATCAGGATTTCGCATTTGCTTTTCTAGATATTTTTGGAAATCCCAAGACATATGGGGAATTCTATCATTTGACTTCAGATAAAAGTTATTCTTGGCTTGAACTATATCAGATGCTCAAAGAAGCAGTCGGCAGCAAATCAGAGCTTATTTTTATGCCAACTGAAAAAATTGCTGAAGTGTTTCCCGATTATTCAGGATCTCTTCTTGGTGACATGAAAGACAGCGCTATTTTCGATAATAGTAAAATTAAGGCTGTCGCACCTAACTATGTATCAAAGACTGAATATCGCGATGTTGTAAAAAATGCTGTTCTCTGGTATGAAAATAATCCAGAATTTCAAACAATAGATGAAGATTTTTATAAGAGGTATGATCTATTGATCGAAGCTAATAAAAAATAGATGAAGAAGCATGAATAAATCTCTACAAAATGACAAAGCAGACAATTGATATCGTCTGCTTTTTTATTTTGTCTTCATCAACCTAAAAAATTGAATGGAATTGATGATATAAAAAATTTAAGGATTAAGCTTTTTGAAGCGATATTTCTAATTTGATCAACACTCTTTTTGTATAAATCAATGTGATAGCTACTGCACTCCAATTAATCAGTACAATCCCCCACCAGACACCATCCAGCCCCATATCAAAGACTGTACCTAATAGATAAAATATAGCAAATGGCAAAACTTGTCGATAAAGCCCGATATAAATTGCAAATCCAGGTTTTTTAATGCCTTGAAGCACGGATACGCAAATATTTAATATGACATAGGTTATGAAAGCTAATACCTCAATGCGTAAATAGCGTGAACCTTGTTTGATAACTTGAGCATCTTGATTGAATAGTTGAATCAAGTAAGGAGCTAAAGGGAAAATGATGAATGCCCCGATAATCATGATGATGATACCTGAAAAAGTAGCTTTTTTTAAAACTTCTTTGATTCGATCAAACTGTTTGGCACCATAATTTTGACCAACAATGGTCAATACTGCAATATTGAGTCCCAATGTTGGAAGAAGGGCGAGCTGCTCAATCCTGACTCCGACTCCATAACCAGCGATTCCTGTTGTTCCACCATATTTTAAGACGAAATAGTTGATGATGAAAATGCCGATTGCGATGGTTGCCATGTTGAGTGAAGATGGGATACCTTGTTTCAATACATCTTTGATGGAAGCATAAGAAAAATGTGCTTTTTTCAACACGCTCTTATCAAATACTGTTGATTTTTTTACTTTGATGAATAAATATACAGTTCCAAACATTTGAACAATGATTGTTGCTAGTGCAACACCAACAACACCTAGTCTTGGCAATCCAAACCATCCAAAAATCAACAAGGGATCTAAAATAAGATTCATAAAGAACCCAATCACTAGAAAGTTGCGATAAGGTTTGGTTTGCCCTTGAGCGGAGAGTATTCCACTGAACAGTGCATTAAATACAAAGAAGAACGAGCCGAAAAAAATTGTGTTTGTATAATTGATGCCGTATGTCTTTGCTGAACCTTCAGAACCCAACAGCGATAAAAGAGGTTCTGTGATGATTGGAGATAGAACTGTCATTAAAATAGACAAAAATACACCAATCAGCAACGCATTTTTAATCAGTTGATGAAAAAGTTGATGATCTTTTTTGCCCAGTGCAATGGAGGCGAGCGCTGAAATGGCATTTCCTAATCCTGCAGTGACTGCAATAATGATAAAGAATATTGGAAATGAAATCGTTAAACCGGCGAGCGCTTCTGTTGAGAGTCTTCCAGCATAAACAGTATCAACAACATTGAATAGTGTATTGAAAAGAAACCCAACGGATGCCGGAATTGCGATATGTTTAAGATGTGTGCTGATATTACCGATGGTGAGATTGGTGCTATTTTTCGACTGATTCATGGGGACCTCTTATCTTTATAGAGTCATCTTATGATGAAATGAAGACATTGTCAAACATTTAGCAATCATAGAATATGTGTTTGCAGTGGATTCAGTTAATCTTCATACCCGTTTCCTTAAGCTGAAATATACACGCTTGCTCTTGTAAGGTAAGTAAATGAAGTTCACAGTATATCCTTATTTTTGTTTGTTTCATCGCTTATATTATCAGAAATTCTTTAAACTTATTATTTTTTTACTCAATGTTTCACTTGTTATACTAATCAATCCCTTAAAAAAGCACTCAACAAGGACATGTTTGGACATGTTCATTTTGTCAAATGCTTGGGTTTAATACTATTTTTAATGAATTTAAAAGTTTTTTGAATGCTTTTTCTCTATATACATCAATTCATCTGCTTTATTGACTAAGTTAGTTAAATCAAACTCATGATTCAACTCACTTTCATTGAACAAGACAATTCCATATGAAATACTTGCTACTGCTGAATTTGAAGAAAAGGCATTTTCAATCAGCTTTATCCGCGAAAAAGATTCATCGAGATTCGTATCCGTGAGGACAATGATGAATTCATCACCGCCTATTCGAAAAATTTCACCTTTGCCTTTGATGATATCTTTAGTCAGCTTAACAAACATGATGAGAAGCCTGTCACCTGCATCATGACCGAACTGATCGTTAACTTTTTTGAAATCATTAAAATCAATCATGGTCAAGCTATGGAATACATATATTTGAGAAGAAAGGAACTTTTCTTTCATATAATCATAGAAATACCGTCTATTGTAGCTGCCTGTCAGTGAATCTTCCATAGACATGTGCTTCAGCAATAGATTATAACGCTGCAATTCTGCGTTTTGTTTTTCAATGGTGCGTTTAGAATTGAGGAGTTCGCTGTTCAATTTTGAAATTTCCTCATATATTTTCGTATCTTGAACTTGAAAATCTTTTCTGATTATACGGAGTTCATTCAACTGCTGGCTGTTTAGCCGCATGATTTTTTTCAGAATTTCTTCATCTGTCGCTGTATTGAACAGCACAAAAATCAAACGAGTATCTCCATCCTTAAAACCATTGAGATAACAATCGTGCGTTTGATTTGAATGTTCAATGATTAAATGGTGATGGAATGCAGTTTGATTTTGATTCATTTTTTTCAAAAAGTCATTAAATTGGTCGAGGGATTCGGTATTAAAAATTGTCTCAATCTTCTTGTCTTGCAAATCTGAAAAATCGGAATCACTTGGGAAAATTGAAGTAATTACGTTATTTTGATTGATCACCAGTAAAAAGTCGTTCATTTCTATTTTATGCATTTGCTTCACCTACCAATAGCGTTCCAAGAATGACTGCTTGTTCTGCATCCATCGCAAATCCATCAGCACCTAAAGATTTCCACAAGTCAGGTGTTTCATTGAAAACATGTCCTCCAACAATAATTTTTATATCTTTGAGTTTAGGATTTGTCTTTGTAGCTTTTATCAAATCTCTGACTTCAATGAGATGTGAAGAAGTAGTTGCTGAAATGGCGAATAGTTGCGTTGGATTTTCAATCAAATGATTGATGATAACCTCAATTGGGATGTTAGAACCTAAAAAGATAGAATCCCAGCCCGAAAGCTCAAAAAAGTCAGCAACCATTCTCATACCGATTTCATGGAGTTCATCACCTGCACAAACAGCTGTGACTGTTTTTTGGTTATGCTCTCTGTTTGAAAAAAGTATTGAATATAGTCTTCCAATAATATGCTGAACCGCAGCGGTGATGTAATGTTCCTTGGCTACTGTGATAATGCGTCTCTGCCATAGTTCTCCGACTTTGTACAAAGTGGGCTGTAAAACATTCAAATAGATATCCTTCAGGCTCATTCCTTGATTTACAAGATTTAGGATGTGTTGATATGCTAAGTCACTATGCATTGAAATCAAGTGATTTAAGAATTGATCATAATCAATTTTAGCGAGATCTGTGGAAAAAAATGACTTTCTATAGGCTTCTATACCTTTTTTAAATGTCTTAATGGTAGAATCTGACAAAGGATGATCGAATATTTCTTGAAATACACTTTCACATACCCTGAAGTAGCGCTCCATGCTATCCATATTAAATTTTAAATGTTGAGCCAATGATCCAAACCATTCCATATAATTCACAAAAATGAGTGGTTCTCCGACTTCAAGTGAGGTACTGAGAAATCTTAAGGTATAAACCGTGTCTTGAATGTACTTATCTTTATATCTTGATAAGGAAGGATTCATGAGAAAATCCTGATTGAAAATGTGAAGTGCAAGATCATCTTTATTTTTTAAAATGTCCGTAGGCAAACGATACGTTTCCATCAGAATGTCCTCCTTGGTTTTATGAAATTGATTTATTTTATTTCTTGCCTTCATCATAACACAATCTTATAATTTATCATATGAACTTAATGAAATTGTAATAATCAATAATGGGTATAAAATAAATGAGGTTTCTAAATTCATTAAAATGATGATAATAAGGAAACTTTATACGTTCTCCATTCAAATCTACAGCAATTTATCATATAATGGTATAGAACGTTGTTGTTGATAGAAAATGCGAATCAATACGCCGTGTCGGGAAGTGGCTCAGCTTGGTAGAGCACCTGGTTCGGGACCAGGAGGTCGCGGGTTCAAATCCCGTCTTCCCGACAGGGCGTATGGATATGTTTTCAACAAACAAATATAAAGTAAAAAAATGCTATGATGAAAATCTCATATAGCATTTTTTTTGAATTATATTTATTTACAACTTAGGATGTATAAACGACGCCATCTTTGATTTGTGTTTCCTCATCTAGTGCGTGCACGATAGCGTTATAACTCCACATTTCATAAACCATCTTGCCTTCTAAATTATGATAAGCAATAGGAATATTTGCAGAAGAGGTATCGATACCCCAATTCATTAACAAATCATAGGGATTTTCATCGGAGTACATGAGCATATAGTTACAATCGCACAGATAACTTGTTGAAAGACTGCCAATACCGAGATCCATTTTAGCGATGGAGATGTAATCGTTGTAAATATTTGGGAAAGGAATGTCATGCAGTTGAATCATGATTCTTACAAAGTTGGTATCATCGATAAGCAAACTTTCATATTGTTGTTTCAAATTTTCTGTTAGTGTTTGAACGGTAGCATTACCACTGGAAGTGTAATACAGTTCAAGGGTGATGAT
>DOYO01000047.1:25447-35935 GCA_003518475.1 Acholeplasmataceae bacterium | reverse complement strand
ATAAAGAAAGCAGACGTTAAGATGGTGTGCGCAGGGAGATAAGTCTTTGCAAGTTCTACTGCAGCATAGTATCTGTCGATTCCATAATAGAGCGCTTGTCTGAATGGAAGGTAGGAAAGAATTGGTTCGGGAATCCAGGTTTCATCAAGATTTGAATCAGGGTGTGTTTCAATATAAGCATCACGGTTTTCTTCAGTACCGAACATATTGAAATTGAGTCTGACTATGGATGAACTAGGAATCGCTACGGTGCGTGGATCACTAACAAATTCAAGTACACGCGCATTTGGGATTGTGGAGTTTTCCAGTCTTCCTGCTTCAAATTCAGCGAAGATTTCATCTATGCCATTGATAAATCGATATTGATAACCAGTATATTGATACATGTCTTGATCAGGATGCAAATCGTTCTTTTTATATGTCAATAAATCTCCATATGTCCAAGAATCGAGGTAGTATGTGCCGCTACAAGCGATAGAAGTCGGGTCTTGTCCATAATCATCACCAAGGTCTTCAAACAGTTCCTGGTTGATTGGAGCGAGCACTGAACCAGTAAAAGCGTACATGACTTCAAAGGCGCTCTTTTCATCCTCATACTCGAGTTCGATGGTGTTGGTTGTACCTGCTGCCAGCCTTAACCCAACTTGATTCCAAGTTGCTGTTCCATTAATGAATTCGAAGGCGTTCTTGATGCCTTGACTGATGAAATCACCTCCGCCTGTTCTTGATCTGAACCATGCTTGTTCAAGAGCTTGGCGCCATGTCCACAAATAATCAGTAGCATCTAAATCCTCGTAACCCGAGGGAAGTCCTGAAACATCAGTATTTGGATGAAACTTCCATTGAAGGTCATCTCTTAGTTCAATTCTCCAGATTTTAGAGTAAATTTCGCCATCAATTATTGTTGTAGTTGCGGGAATAGGTTCTGACTTAGCGAGTGAAGGGAGAATATCATATCCCGTTTTAGTATCATCAAAATAAAAATCATATAATCCACCGCTATACATATCAGTGAATTGAGTTGTAGTTGAGTCTTCAACTTCCCATGGATTGAGTGTTACGGGATCAGCATTATAAGAGGATCGCCAAGTGTATTCGTTCGCGTTTCCATAGGTATCTATATCCATCAAAACTTGCGAATCGTCTTCTGTGAGTTGAGAGAACGAATCACCGAATCCAAGGACACTATTGTATTCCGGGCTGAACAGTTGAACTCTGGATGCATACATGACCCTAGTAGCTCTTGTATAAAGAGGAACGCCGCCATACACGTTATCAAGCAGATAACGTTCAGCAGCAGCATAGAAAACTGCCTTATCTTCAGCTTGAAGTTTGGATAGATCAATCCCGCTTTCGTATTGTGCAAGCGGGTACTCAGAGGAATCAAGAGCTGTCATGGTGACAAGACGCGTCGCTGTTATGGTTTGACCAGAACTGTCTGTGACTGAGTAAGCGACGGTATAAGAACCGATCGTAGTAGTTTCAACGTTGTTGCTTGTGACCAGGATTCTATCTGTCAAATCTCCATCTTCTGGATCGGTTGCGGTAACACCTGCAAGGGGATCAAATGAATCATAGATTGGGAAACTGACGTCATGAACACCGTTAAATGTAGGTGCTGAGTCCTCTTTGCATGATAACAAAAAAATGCTTGTGATCAGCAGTAATAAGATGAGTGTGAATTTTTTAGAGTATTTCATTTGTTCCCCTCCATTCCAAACTATCAAAAAATATAGAGTGATGATTAGTATTTTCCCGGGTGAATGAGATTTGAGATAAGATTTTGATTGATGAATCATCATGCTGTATTTTTGATAATTATATCACTAACTGTATGGTTTGTTATTTTTTTATACTTTTTACATATAATATATGATGTTTGTTTGCTACTTTTTCGATAATACTGATCGTTTTCTTTTGAATTTATGATTCTATGGTTTGTACTTATGTCTATTTTGATATCAAAAATTTCAGAATGATTATGAAATCACTGTGTTAAAATATAACTAATAGAGTTTTGATGGGGGAATCCGATGGAACGTAAGGGTTCAAAAATAATGATTTATATTTTAGTGATGATTGTTTTTATGGTTATATTATTATATGTAGCAAGAAGGTCGAGTTTATCTTCACGATCCTTTATGGTGATGACCATCTTCATTTTAGGCCATTCTTTAATCTTTACCATAGATTGGAATAGAGAGATACATAGAAAATTATTCGTTTTTTCCCCATCTATCGCCATCAGCATTCCCACGTTGATCTTTATCGCAATCTATATAAGGAATAAAATAGCATATCTTCAAAATCCTCCTGGTGAGGATTCGATCAATGAGGATTTTATGATTGTATTTGTTATAGTAGGTATTGCTATCTTCTTGAGCAGTTTTTTAATGAGCATTCTTTACTGGTTCTTGCAGAAAAAGAGATTTATGAATAGAAATGAAATAAAATGAATAAGAATAGAAGTGCTTTGTGATTATAAGTCTAGATCATGATTGCCTTCATAAAAAATCAACAGTTGGTTGATTTTTTTTATAGGGATAAATATGAAGATTTGATTGGAAATTTTACTATGAATCCACCACTGAATTATAACCAATCCAGTGGAATCAGGTAACCTTCAATCTGCAAGAGAATGAACACATCATCCCACTGTGTACCAGAATAACTTTCCCATGTGGTTGAATAAACCACCAATTGATTCACTGGAACACCATAAAATAGAGCGATATCATCAAATGTCTGATAATCATAGTATTGTTGGAGATAAACGTGATTTTGAAGTTCAATGTTTAACGTCATCTGGTGGAATTCAATCAGTTCATAATAACCGTAGAACTCTGTGATGTAATGTTGCATGACTTCAGCGACGTCATGATTAAGTATTCGGTACTGATCGAGTTTATAGTCATTACCTTCCTTAATGATTACAAATAACATGCTATCATCATGTCCAGTTACAACAACCCAAGCACTAATCTCATCAACACCTAAATCATTGGCGTAACTGGATAGGGATTGTCCAAGCAGTCCTACACCTAAGGCATCTATTTGGTTCAACTCAATCCATTGTATTTCTTGAATCGACATATAGGATTCAACCAGATCAAGTACTGAGTCAAAAGTGGTTTGAATATCCCCGTTTTTTATATCAGTTTTACCATTCAATGCTTCAACTAAAGCGTTGAATCCCCACTTCTCATATATAATGTTTCCTTCATCATCGTGATAACTGATATCAAGTAGAGGAGAAGTTGTGTCAATCCCGTAATTGGATAGAAAATCATTGGTTTCAAGATCAGAAAAAGTTTGAAAGTATTGTGGCAAATCAAAAACAGATCCTGATAGGCCACCCAATGCTAAATCAAAGGATGCAGTATACAAACTCCATTGCATGTAACTCATTGGGAAGGCGATATCTTCAAGGTTAATCTCAATTTTTACAAAATGAACATCATCAATTAAAAGTGATTCATATTGTGCTTTAACTGCATCCATCATGGATTTGATGGTGTTATTTCCAGATGAAACGAATCTAAGAGTCAATGAAATGATCGTATAAGATTCCTCAGTTCCAGCTTCATAGTACCCATCAAGAATTGATTGAGTCACTGCATCATGAAAGTTACTTTTTGCGAGTACTTCATCAAAACCAAAACCATCAGCATTATAAAACTGTTCCAGTTCGATTCCGTTTGGATCATCACGGAGTGTCAACCCTGATTGAGCATTATGAAAATAAGCAGAAGAAATCAACATATGCTCGCTTTTATACTTCATTCCTGCATCATTTACAAGGTTTTCTCTGTCAATCCCGAAATATAGCGCTTGACGCATGTTTAAATAGGATAATATAGGTTCAGGTATCCAATGTTCATCCATTGGATGATTTGGATGGGTATCAATATAAGAATCTCTAGCTTGCTCTGTGCCAAATGCGTTGATGTTCAAGCGCCAAGTTGTTGATCCATTTTCAATATAGAGTTGAGGATCTTCTATATGATTTGATAAAAATGCATCAGGCACATATGCGATATCCAGTTCACCATTCAAAAATGCACTATAAATATCGGTTTGACCAATGAAATAACGGAAATTATAACCCGTATAATGAATAGATAAATAATCTGGGTGATTGGTATTAAGTTTAAATGAAATTTGCTGGTTAGGTATCCATGAATCCAGCACATATAAACCAGAAGATGGTGTGGTCTCCATCGTCGTTCCGTAGGCTAATCCGATAGATTCATAGAGTCCTTTGTGAATTGGCGCATAGGACAAGGTAGATAAAAAGAGTTTGATGTCATCACTGCTTTTCAATTCATCAAATTCCAATTCGATGATAAAATCTGATTCGGTAGAAACTTTAATACCAACATCATCTAGATCAGATTGTCCCGAAAGATACGCATCTACATTTTTAATATCTTGTTTATTGATGCTGAAGGATCCAGTCGTTACGCCAGGCCACATATCTTGCAGTGCCGTTTTCCATGTCCAAACAAAATCAATTGCGTTCAGTACATTCACTTCATCTAGATTGTTCAGCGGAGTATCCTCATGGAATGCCCAGGAAAGATTATCTTTTATATTGATTTTCCACAAATAGGATAAAGATTGATTGTGATTGACTATGGGATTGATGGGTTCCGGCTCACCCTCTGCAAGTGATGGGACAATATCAAAACCATGAACTGAATCATTGAATACTTTTTTATATAACGATCCCGAAGAGAATTCAAGGAGTTCATTTTGAATAGGATTAAACCAATAAAGTAAATTGAATGTTTCATAGGTGTATGCTGTTCTGAAGGTGAATTCATTTGCTACGCCATAAGTCTCAGATGAGAATTTTACGGTGGAGTCATCCTCAGTCAAGGTTGAATATGGAATTCCGAATCCCAACTGACTGTTGTAAGTATCTCTATAGGGTAGGACGCGATCAGATAGAAGGAAAGCCTTTGATTGTGAAAATAATGGAATACCGCCATACATGTTGTCTAGAAGATAACCTTCTAGCTGTGAAAGGATTTGAGCGCGTTCAGATGCAGAAAGAGTTGATAAGTCATAACGTCCATTAGCGAGCGCGTAGATGATTTCCGGTTCAATGATATGGAGATTGAATGATGTTGTGAAGCCTTGATAGTTGATGGTCAAGCTGTGATTGCCTAAAGTACTCAGTTTGGCTTGATCAGATTCTGATAGCATCGATAAATCCAATGTCACATCTTGAAAAGAACCATCTGAAAATACGACACGAAAAACAATGTCATGGACTTCGAATTGATCAAGTTCGATTTCGATGGTTTGATTGTTGTTATTTAGAGTGATGTATTCAATTGTTGGAGCCTTGGTGCAAGCAAAAAGACTAACCAACATCAATATGAAAATGAAGTTTATCAATAATCTTTTTATATTTCTCATTCAAGATACCTCACCGTGCTATTGATTTTATTATATATCAAATATATAAAAAAAAGTCATTGGTTTTCAAGTTGTTTTTTGAGTTTTAACACTTGAAATAGATGATTTTTGCATGCGCACAACGATCATATCAATAAAATAGGTTATGAAAACATAGAAATTAAGGATAATCGTTGTAATTTAAATTTTTCTGTGTAATTCAAGATGAATTTATTGAAATGATATGCTATAATCGTCAGTACAACTAACAGATATCGGGGTATATGATGAACAACAAAATTACAAGAATATTTTTGGTTTTAGGACTGCTTTTTATATTAATAGCTTGCGGTCAGGATTCAAGTTTTTCAATTCATTTTCATAGTAATGGGGGCACCTTAGTCGAAGACATTACCTATGACGAAGGCATGGTTTTAATAATGCCAGCAAATCCAAGTCGTGATGGCTACACCTTTGGTGGTTGGTATTGGGATCAAGAAACATTGAGCGCTCCTTTTTCAGCAAGTTCTCTTTTAGATAGAGATGTATTGACTGATGCCGATCTTTACGCGAAGTGGGAACTGGTTGAATATGAAATTACATATGTACTATTTGGAGGGCTTAACCATGGTGAAAATCCATCCTCCTATACTATTTTAGAAAATCATACCCTTCTTTCACCATCAAGAACAAATTATATATTTGCCGGATGGTACAGGGATGCCGAGTATGCAACGCCAATCACAGAAATAGAAGTTGGTTCTTTAGGTGATATAAGCTTATATGCAAAATGGACTCTTGATGGGAATTCAACGGATACATATACCATCATTTGGCAAAACGAAGATGGAAGTGTTTTGGAAACAGATATCACAGAAGTAGGAATATTGCCGACATATAATGGGGCAACGCCAGTAAAAACATCCACGGAGACCCAGACATTTACATTCATGGGTTGGACGCCATCGGTTGTTATCGTTTCAGGGAATCAAACCTATATAGCGACATATGAAGCACATGATATTAACCTTGAACATCCATTTGATCCAAGTGAAGTCAATACGATTTTCGGTTATGATATTATTGCAGAGTTACCTACGATTACAACAACTGACTATACAGTTCTTAATTTCAGCGATGCATCATACCTTGAGGTTTACATCGATATTTTTGATTGGCTTGAAAGCGATGCAATCGCTTATTCAGATTTACTTGATTTGATGCTGGTTTATGATGATGTCGAAGAGTCTTGGGTAGTTGGCGAATATTTCATCTACATTTACCTAGACGATTTGACTTATGAAGGTCTTGAAGTTTATGGTATCGGCATCTATGGAGATTTGGCATTATTATCTTGGGCAGGAATGATCAGCGTTCTTGAATCCGATTTCAACGAACCGACTTTAGGAACCATTTTGCCTGAACTAGAGGGTTTAACTGGTATTTCATTGAATCAGGTTTCTGGAAGTGAATACGGTATTCTTGGATCCTATCAGCAACCAAACAATGCACAAATGATTGGGTACTACATAGAAGACTTAGAATTGCTTGGTTACCTATATAATGCGGAATTATCTCTTTTGAAGAATGAAGATGTATATACGTTCACGATTTCAACTGATTTGGTTTATGCCTTATACATCACATATGATGAAGTGAGCGTTGAAATACGTTTCTGGAGTTTTGATCCTACCGTGGTTGAATCATCACTAGAAACGTTGCCAACCAGACAAACCATCAATCAATATGAAGTCCAATCATTTGGACAATCCGGGTTGCCTTCAGTTGGAACGTATGATGTTTTGGTGATTCCAGTTGAAATCAAGGATTATCCATTCCCATCCGATTATTTAACGAATTTAGAGCTTACATTCAATGGCACTTCCTTTGAAACCGGCTGGGAAAGTGTTTCAAGTTTTTATTACAAGAGCAGTTTTGGCAAACTCGACCTTAATTTTGAGATCACCAGCAAATATACAACTCTATATAACAAGAGCTTTTATCAGAACCATGAAGATCTTGGTGATCAATATGCAATAGTTGAAGCGCTCAATGGGTTAAACAGCCAAATTGATTACAGTCATTATGACTATAACCAAGACGGATTGATTGATTCTGTTATCTTTATTTACTCTGTCGATTATAATTCTGATGTGGATCCCTGGTGGGCTTGGGTATATGCAGCTCAATTCGGAGAAGCAAGTTCGATTACAACACTGGATGGAAAATCGTTTGAATACTACATGTGGGCAAGCTATGCATTTTTAGAGGATGGATTGGTATCGGTCAGTAATCTTGTGGTCAATGCGGAAACCTATATACATGAACTTGGTCATTTGATGGGATTTGTAGATTTATACTCCTATACCCATGATTATGGTCCTGTTGGAGGATTCGACATGATGGATTACAATGGAGGAGATCATGGCCCTCTCAATAAGCTGTTATTCGGATGGCTTCAACCTCAACTTGCTGTAAAAGGATCCTATGAAGTTACTTTGGAGTCATATTCAATTGATTCTGATGGTATTAACAGTGCGGTATTGATTCCTTATCGATCAAGAGATATGGTTGATGGAAATGCTTTTGATGAGTATCTTTTAATAATGTTTTACACACCGGAGGGCTTATATTCTGGCCACATTGTTAATGATTATATTCCAAATCAAGCAGGTATTGTTGTTTATCACATTGATGCCAGACTGCTTGAAACCACAGCATTTTGGGATAATTATTTCATGTATAATAATGATGGAACCAGTGATTTCATTGTTGAAATCCTTGAAGCAGACAAAAATGATTCCATCCCTAGCTTGAATAACCCTCTTCAAATGTCTGATTTATTAACAAGCGGAACCTTGAATTTAAGTTCTTATACATGGCATCAAGGCGGTGCGATGAATGTGTCGATTGAGGTTTTATCAGTAATCTATAATACAAGTGACACGGTATCATTTGTATTGACTGTATCATAAATTTTTAACGATTATCATCATATAAATAAACTGAATAATACAAAATTTTAAAGGTAGACACAAAAATTGTCTACTTTTTAATTATTCTCATATTGTAAATCGAAAAAGATTATAAGTTTTTATAAGTATTTTTATGCAAGAGCCGAGAAACCAGTCATTTATTTATAGTTATTGTTAACAAAAATCCAATTAATGTTGTAAAAATAAAAAATATAATGTATAATAATATCGAATAACCAAAAATAATTTATTTATTCTTAGGTTTATTCCATGGAGCCATGATGGCAAGACAAAATCCTGTAAGAAATCCATATGAACCCAGCAATTACTGGAACAACGCTAGGGATGCAAGTGATGCGAGAAAAGAAAGAATAGCAAAATCGATTCGCCTCGCAAATGGAAATGAGGAGTTACGTCCGGGAAAGTATCGGAAAAGTCCGTTTCCATATATTGTAGCTTTAGGAATATTGTTTGTTTCTTTTATTGTTGTTGGTATTATTCTTTTTGGACAAAAACCAGAAGACGAAAGGTACACCCTCTCTTTTTTTACCGAAGGGGGAACAATTATAGAGCCATTAGAATTTGAATATGGGTCACATGTCATACTGCCAGAAAACCCACATAAAGAAGGGTATATCTTTGCTGGGTGGTACACAGATTCATTGTATGAAGAACTGATCTCGTCGAGTTTTATCAATCAACTTGATTTTGAAACTGATATAACACTTTACGCTAAATGGGTACCAAACGATTTGGAGGTAACCATTACGTTCGACAGTCAAGGCGGAAGTGCGCTCCCCCCTCTAACGATTCCTTTTGGAACAAATATTTCAACTGTTATTCCCACTAAAGACAATGTATATTTTGGTGGATGGTTTTTAGATACGACTTATCAGCAATCCATTTCGACTGCTCCGGAAAATTCAGTAACAGTTTATGCATTTTGGGATAGTTTTCCAATGCAGCTAGTCGGAAATTTACATCAGATATATCAAGTTCCTATGGGTATAGATGAAAACACAAAAAATATGGACGGAGGATTTTGGGTTGCTGAAAATGAAACAACATATACGCTTTGGCATGAAGTAAGAACCTGGGCGCTTGCACATGGTTATGAATTCATCAATGCAGGAACTGATGGCATGGCAACCTTGCCAGGATCGATTCCAAGAACAGATTTAAATCAACCGGTAACAACCATCACTTTTACAGATACAATCATCTGGCTCAACGCATTATCAGAGATGAAAGGTCTTGACCCTGTTTATCGTGTATCTTATCTAGATGATCAAATTATTAAAACACCAGATGATTCTCAAAATCCAGCAGCGATGCCATATAATGGCTACAGTCTCTTGACGAGTTCTGAATGGGAGATGGCAGCACGCTGGACAAATGAAACCACACTAAACGATGATATTCTCCTTGCTGGTGGAAGATACTGGACACAAGGTCATTTGTTTAGTGGAATGGGGACATCTGAATTAACTGAAATGACTGATTATGCATGGTTCAGAGCAAACAGCTTGCTGGCACTTCACCCGGTTCATGAAAAACTGCCCAATGCATTAGGTTTATATGACATGAGTGGGAATGTATCAGAATGGGTATCCTCAGGTTATCATCGGGGTGGAAATTATTCAGATGAAAGAAGCATTAGTGCCTTGGTGTCTGTTTATGATCACACTGCAGAGTATACCATCGGATTCCGGATTGCACGCAAGCCAGTCAATTTAAGGTAAATGAAGAAAAATATAATATGGAAATTGCTTATAAAAAACATGTTATAATGAAACAAAAGCTTTTCAAAGGAGCAATTTGATATGAGCAGTCTATTTTATCTGGTTATTGGAATCATTTTGGTCATGTTTCTTGTTGAAACCTATGTTTCATTCTTGAATTACCGATACAGGAGCACACCGATTCCTGAAAATGTAAAAGGCGTATATGATGAACAGGCATATCAAAAATGGTTAGCTTATACGATGACTAATTTTAAATTTCAAATGATCAAGCATGTTGTATCCACTTTGTTTTTATTGGCGTTGCTTGTATTCGGTGTATTTGGTTTATGGGAAGGCATCGTGAATTCCTGGATTCTAGATTC
>DOYO01000047.1:0-25373 GCA_003518475.1 Acholeplasmataceae bacterium | reverse complement strand
GATCAGATTTGGATATTTGTTTTCGGCGCTTGGGCGGTATTATCACTCGTTTTAGTCGCAATCTTTTTGTTAAATACAGTGTTTGTCAAGCTGTTTAACAAATTGAAACCGATGGAAGAAAGCGAACTAAAAAACAAAATTGATGCTTTAGGCAAAAAATTAGGCTTTGAAGTGAATCGTATATTTGTCATGGATGCTTCAAAAAGATCATCGAAGCTCAACGCATTTTTCAGCGGATTAGGAAAAAAGAGGGAAGTCGTTCTTTTTGATACGCTCATTGAAAAGATGAGCGAAGAAGAAATCCTTTCCGTTCTCGCGCATGAGCTCGGGCACGCAACCTATAAGGATACAACATCCATGCTTTTTCAAAGAATCGTCACGTTTTTACTTTACGCAGTTATTTTGGGCACAATCCTGCAGTCGGCAGGTTTAGCAGCGGCATTCGGTTTAAGCGGCATTCATTTTGGATTTGCTTTATTGCTATTCACTATATTTATGTCACCATTGAATTTTATTTTAGGTATTCCACTCAATTATTTTTCACGTGTGGCAGAATATAGAGCAGACAAATTTGCAGCGAAGCATATCAGTAAAGATGCAATGATTACGGCCTTGAAGGTTCTTGCTAAAGAAAATTTTTCCAATTTAACACCACATCCGCTTTATGTATTACTCAACTATAGCCATCCAACGATTTCTCAACGTATTGAATCGATTGAGCAAAGTTAAGTATAAATTCAAATATCAGCTGTTGCAATCCCATCAGTAAAGATGTTTTATAGTTTTTACATGATATAATTAAATGTAAGTTTGAATATTTACTAAAAAATGTCCCATATTTTTATTACTAAATGTATCTTGCAAAGAGGTGAGGATATGAAAGAAACAGAGAAAAAAATACTGCTCGCTGCTACAAAACTTTTTTCAGAGTCCGGATATTCGGGAGTCTCGACAAGAAAGATTGCAGAACAAGCAGGAGTGAATGAAATCACTTTGTTCAGATATTTCAAAAGCAAAAGCAATTTATTGCAGTCAGTCATCAAGCACTTTGCAGTTGAAGGAAATATTATCGAGAAAATATCAAAGGATATCACAGGAAACATCAGAGACGATATTTTTATTTTCGCGGATGTCTACTACATGTTTTTAGAAAACAACATCAAGATGTATAAAATTCAGATCAAAGAAATTGACGAAAAGGGTAAAAAGTTCACCAATTCCATTGATTATACCGAGTTTATGAAGGATTACTTTAGAAAAAAGGTTGCTGAAGGAAAATTCAAGGGGGATCCAAACTTGGTAGCAACAAGCATTGTATCGATGATCATGGGTATCTTTACATTGAAGGTTTATGCTCCATCCATTTATCATGATACTGATTTTAGAAAATTGATTACAAGATTTGTTGAGGATTTAGCAAAATTGTACTGTGTTTAATTGAAGAATTCTGTTCTTAAACTGTCTATCAGACTTGGAAAAAATTTCCGAGTCTTTTTCTTTCATTTTTTCAAAAAAGCACTTGAAAGTCCTTGTGCGTCGTTGTATAATGAAAGTAAGTGCTTACATATATTTACGAAAGGAAGGTTTAGATGAAAAACAAATTAATTACGATGGCAGATTTTGTTTCAAAGATTCAAAATGGAGCTAGCGTGATGATTGGTGGGTTTATGAACATCGGGACAGCTGAAGGCATCATCGATGCCATCATCAAGACTGATATCAAAGATTTAACAATCATCTGCAATGATGCGGGACTTCCGGGAGTCGGTGTTGGGAAACTGATCTCCGCAGGGAAAGTCAAAAAGTTGATTGCTTCACATATCGGACTTAATCCGATTGCAGGAGAGAAAATGACTTCTGGTGAAATGGAAGTTGAATTGGTTCCACAAGGAACTTTAGCAGAACGAATTCGTGCAGGCGGTTCAGGTTTAGGTGGGTTTTTAACACCGACAGGCATTGGGACGATGGTTCAAGAAGGTAAGCAAATCATTCATGTAGATGGCAAGGATTATTTATTAGAAAAACCGTTAAAAGCTGATTTTGCATTTCTTTTGGGACATGAGGTTGATAAAAAAGGTAATATCATCTACCGCAAAACAACTAGAAACTTCAATCCATTGATGGCAACCGCATGCGAAACTGTTGTTGTGCAAGCAAGAAATATCGTAGAGATTGGTCAACTAGATCCCGATCATATCATTACACCACACATTTTTGTGGATTATATTGTTGAGGGTGAGAAAAAATGAATCCAAAAGAACTGATTGCAAGAAGAGTTGCTAAAGAATTAAAGGATGGAGATGTTGTCAATTTGGGAATTGGTTTGCCAACCATGGTTGCCAATTATATCTCTGATGATGTTGAAATCACGTTTCAATCAGAAAACGGAATGCTCGGTTTAGGTGCAGCACCTTCAGAAGAAAATGAAGATTGGGATTTAACGAATGCAGGCGGCAAGCCAGTCACGATGTCCATTGGAGGAGTTTTCTTCGACAGTGCAACATCGTTTGGTATTATTCGCGGCGGACATGTTGATGCTACCGTATTAGGTTCTCTTGAAGTCGATGAAGAAGGAAGTATTGCCAATTGGATTATCCCTGGAAAGATGGTTCCAGGTATGGGTGGCGCAATGGATTTGCTCGTGGGAGCTAAAAAGGTTATTGTTGCGATGACACATACTTCATCAGGAAAGGCAAAAATATTAAAAAAGTGTACACTACCATACACTGCAGTTAAAGAAGTGAACATGATCGTTACGGAATTAGGCGTCATGGAAATTACGGATCAAGGCATCTTACTGACAGAACTTGCTCCCGGAGTCACAGTAGAAGAAATACAAGCATTAACAGAACCACAACTCATTATCAGTAAAAATTTAAAAACTATGGAAGTTTAGGAGAGAAACATGAAAAAGATTTTTGATAAAATGACACAAGGATCCGTAAAACTTGTTGAAAAGTTTTTACCAGATCCATATATTTTTGCGATTCTATTAACATTCTTCGTCGTTATTATTTCTTTGATCGTTACAAAGACAACTCCGCTTAATATCATTGAAGCATGGTACGGTGGATTTTGGAGCTTATTAACGTTCTCAATGCAGATGGCAATGATCTTGGTAACTGGTACGATTTTAGCTACAGCTCCACTTTTCAAAAAGGGCTTAGGCAAGCTTGCATCCATTCCAAAGAATAAGATTCAAGCAATCATCTGGGTAAGCGTTATCGGCTTAGTTGCTTCCTTTATCAACTGGGGTTTCGGTCTTGTCATTGGTGCGATTTTCGCTAAGGAAGTTGCTAAACGTGTCAAGGGTGTAGATTATCCATTGCTTGTTGCAGCAGCATATAGCGGATTCTTGATTTGGCATGCTGGATTGTCTGGATCTATTCCATTGACACTTGCTACTGGTGGTGCTACATTGGTTACACAAACAGGTGGAGCAGTTGTTGATGCGATTTCAACGAGCCAAACTATTTTCTCAGTNNGAACCAGCTCCAGTCATGAAAGACCGTAAGGATATGACTCCAGCTGAAAAGTTAGAAAACAGCAGAGTGATCAATTACATATTGGCAGCTATGGGTTTCACTTTCATTGTTATGTACTTTATCGAAAAGGGTTTTGATTTGAACTTGAATATCGTTATTTTCATATTCTTATTTGCAGCTATTGCTTTACATGGCACTCCAATCAAGACAGTTCATGCAGTGAATAGTGCTGCGAAGAGTGTTGGTGGAATCTTATTGCAATTCCCATTCTATGCAGGTATCATGGGAATCATGACTGCAAAAGGTCCGAATGATATTTCATTGGCAGGAGCAATCTCTGATTTATTCGTTAATATTTCCAATGGAACTACATTCCCATTATTTACATTCTTAAGTGCAGGTATTGTTAACATTTTCGTTCCATCAGGTGGCGGACAATGGGCAGTTCAAGGACCAATCATGATGCCAGCCGGTTTAGCGCTTGGTGTTGAACCAGCGAAGACTGCAATGGCGATTGCATGGGGCGATGCTTGGACTAACATGATTCAACCGTTCTGGGCTCTTCCAGTATTAGGTATTGCTAAGCTTGGCGCTAAGAATATCATGGGTTACTGTTTAATGGTTCTTCTATATTCAGGCGTTATCATCGGTTTAGGCTTATTACTCATATAATTTGAGTTCGAACGATGTCAAAAGTATATATCGTATCCGCTAAAAGAACTGCAATCGGAAGTTTTCTAGGAGCTTTATCAACAGTATCTCCATCTGAATTTGGAGCGAAGGTTGTGAAAAGCATTTTAGAAGAAACCAAGATTGATCCATCCGTTATTGATGAAGTGATCTCTGGAAATATTTTACCGGCAGGTCAAGGTCAAGGCATTGGCAGGCAAGTTGCCATTAAGGCTGGAATTCCTTTCTCTGTTCCTGGTTATGCAGTCAGCATGGTTTGCGGTTCAGGCATGAAAGCGATTATGGATGGATATTTAAAAATAGTATCAGGATGGAGTCATATCGTCATTGCCGGCGGTACTGAATCCATGAGCCAAGCACCTCATCTATTGCCTTCAAAAGCGAGAAGTGGTGTAAAAATGGGTAATTATGAAGTCGTTGATCATATGATTTATGACGCATTAATTGATGCTTATGATGGTATTCATATGGGTATCACTGCAGAAAATATTGCTGAAAAACATTCGATTTCAAGAGAAGAACAAGATTTGTTTGCGTATGATTCCCAGGTCAAAGCAATCAAGTCTGTCGATGAAGGCAGATTTGATGAAGAAGTTGTTGGAATTGAAGTCAAGGTCGGAAAAGAAGTTGTTCTTTTCAATAAGGATGAGTATCCCAATCGAAAGACATCATTAGAAAAACTAGCAACTTTGAAACCAGCTTTTAAAAAGGATGGAAGTGTGACTGCAGGCAATGCTTCTGGCATTAATGACGGTGCAGCTTATGTCTTGTTAGCAAGTGAAGAAGCTGTTCAAAAGTATCATTTACAGCCTTTGGTCGAGATTGTTGGAGCTGATCAAGCAGGCGTTGATCCTAAGTTTATGGGATTAGGTCCTGTTAACGCAATTAAGAACGTGCTTAACCGTACAAACTTGAAGCTTTCAAGCATTGAACTCATTGAATTGAATGAGGCATTTGCAGCACAAAGCATTGGTGTCATGAAAGAATTAAGTCAGGATTTGAAGGTTCCATATGATTGGTTCTCTGATCGTACAAATGTCAATGGCGGTGCAATCGCTCTTGGGCATCCAGTCGGATGCAGCGGGGCTAGAATTGTAGTTTCATTGACTCATGAACTGAAAAAGAGAAATCAAAAGTTGGGGCTTGCATCCTTATGCATCGGTGGTGGAATGGGTACTGCCATCATCATCAAGAATGTTGAATAAATGATTTTCATTCGTTTGGATGGTAGTGGTTCAAACGAGAATTTCGTCTTTCAACTTTAACATTTAAATCACTTGAAGATCATGAATCAAATCATGGTCTTTTTGTTTTTTTGAATTTTTTAATGTGTGCGTTTGTTATCGAACTGCAGTTCATCAATACGTGATACAATATAATTATGTAATGATCCTTGGTGAACTATGAAATTTAAGTACCTTGCTTTATTGGCCGTCATCTATATCGCATTTATCGCTTTAGGCTTGCCTGACGCCCTTTTAGGATCTTCTTGGAGCTTGGTTCGAATGGAATTGGGGACTTCGCTTGGAACGCTTGGAATCATGACTTTCATCGTTTATTTAATGTCAATTCTAGCGACATATAATGCGCCGAGATTGTTGAAACATTTGGAAACGAAGAAGATAGTTTTATTTAGTATTATGTTTACCGGTGTATCTTTAGTTGTGATGAGCAGGGTTGATTATTTTTATCAGTTATTATTCTTCGCCATTCCTTTAGGGATGGGAGCGGGTGCAATTGATGTTTCATTAAATCATTACCTTGCCGTGAACTATAAAGCCAAGCATATGAATTACCTGCACTCCTTTTACGGAGTCGGAGTGACTTTGGGCCCAACCATCATGTCTTATACGCTAAGCCAGAATTCATGGAGATTGGGGTATGTCATTGTCGGATCTATCCTGTTAGGCATTTCTTTGATCATGCTTTTCTCTTTTCCGTTATGGAAGGTTGAGAGCAAAGAAGAGCGTGAGGATCAGCATAATCACATTACATTGAAAGAAATA
Organism: Acholeplasmataceae bacterium; assembly: GCA_003518475.1. Lineage (GTDB taxonomy): Bacteria > Bacillota_I > Bacilli_A > Acholeplasmatales > Acholeplasmataceae > Peloplasma. The sequence goes on along the minus strand of DOYO01000047.1, from coordinate 19,192 downwards.
TTAAAAACTAAAGGTGCTGTTGAAAGTATATTGATCTTCTTGTTTTATGTGCACTTTGAATCCTTGGGCGGTGTGTGGGTAGCAAGCTATTTCTTCATTGAAAGAGGGGTGAGCTATGCGACTGCTGCATTGTTCACGACGTCATTCTACTTGATGTTTACCATTGGAAGATTGTTAAGCGGACTGCTTTCAACAAAGATCAAACCGAACATGCTCATTAAAATCGGTGAAGTCATGATGCTTGTTGCAGGTATGTTGCTGTTGATTGAATTTGATGCCTTGTGGATTTATTTCATCGTTGTTGGTATTTTGGGTTTAGGCGCTGCACCTATTTATCCAAATATGATGTTCATGAATTCAGAGAATTTCGAGAAAAGGAAATTATCGAAAATCATGAGCCTTCAAATGGCGATCGGTTATATGGGGTTTGGATTGCTCACCCCTTTGGCAGGTATGATCTTCGATTTGACAACCATCTCTATTTATCCATTTTTCATGATTGGAATCTCTGCGATTCTCATCTATATAACATATCGTTTCAACAGAAAAATGAAAGTATCAAATAACTAAGAAAAGAAAAAGGTGAAAAAAATGAAATTAGCTAAAGTAATCGCGTGGATTGGACTCCTTGCAATGACTGTCGGTCTTTTAAATGGTTTTATCAATGGAAGTTTTGCGGAAGATGGCAATATGATTCTCAACAATCCCTGGGGTGTCGTGTCATTGGTTGATTTGTATGTAGGGTTTGTATTATTTGCGATGTGGATGTCCTTTAGAGAAAAAGACCTGTTACACGCAATTTTATGGGTAATATCCATCATGGTTCTTGGATTCTTTACTGGCGCGCTCTATGTTTTAATTGCACTTTACACCTCCAAAAATGATTGGTTGACCTTTTTCCTTGGTGCAAGAAAAGAGAAGGTATTGAAACAATCAAAGAATGATATAATATGAATAAACGGAGGTTTCTTTTATGACATATAAATCCAAATTTGCCAATGAAAACATCGAATATCTATATGAAGCGATTTTGAAGCTTGAAAACTCTGAGGAATGTCACCGTTTTTTTGAAGACATCTGCACTATCAATGAGATTTTTGAAATGGCCCAACGTTTGAAGGTTGCGAAAATGCTCGATCAAGGCATGCCGTACCACCAAATAGTGAGTGAGACGAAAGCATCGACAGCGACAATTTCAAGAGTTTCGAAATCATTAATCTATGGTGCTGAAGGTTATCATGTGATATTAAAAAAATTAAAAGATGAAAAAAAGTAGAAAAATCACATAGCGATATGCGATTTTTTTTATTTTTAATCACTTTATCACAGTAAAGTATCAATGAAAAACGTTTTCATAAATTTAACGCTTTACTATAATGAAGCGATAAAGTACAATAGGAAGTACGAGGTGAAGAAAATGAAGAAATTAGCATTATTCGTACTTACATTGGTATTAGTTGCAGCATTGGCTGCATGTCAGGAAGGTGTTCCACAAACGATTGAGGATCTAGAGGAACGCGGTTACTTTATAGTTGGATTGGATGATACATTCGCTCCAATGGGTTTTAGAGATACAGAGGGGAATTTAGTAGGATTTGATGTGGATCTTGCAAAGGAAGTTTCCACCAGATTGGGTATTGAACTCAGATTCCAACCTATCGATTGGGATGCTAAGGTTTTAGAACTCAATGCTGGAACCATCGATATGATTTGGAATGGTTTGACAATAACAGAATCAAGACTTGAAGAAATGGCGTTCTCAAATCCATATATCAAAAATACGCAAATGATTATGGTCAAAAACGGTTCTTCTATTGAAACGATTGACGATTTAGCAGGTAAAAAAGTTGGAGTCCAGCTAAGCAGTGCTTCACAAGAGGCAGTTGAAGGAAATACCATTCTTACTCAGCTTGGAGAACTTGTCAAATATGATACGTTCAATCTAGCATTGTTGGAATTGGAAAATGGAACCATCGATGCAGTGGCTATTGATGAAATCATGGGTAGATACATCATTTCGCAAAATGAAGGCGTTTATGATGTAGCAACAGAAAACTTTGGTGAAGAAGAATATGGCATTGGATTCAGACTTGAATCAACCGATATTAGGGATGAAATCAATCAAATCCTTATTGAAATGATAGAAGATGGAACAGCAGCTGAAATATCTATCAAATGGTTCGATGAAGATATTTTCTTAGTCTGATGGACTATTTGATTCAAACAGCTGAATACCTGATGGATGGAGCAGTGGTGTCACTCAAGATTTTCTTGGTGACACTGCTCATCTCCTTCCCCTTGGGTATTTTAGTTTCAATTCTTTATCGTTCAAATCCCTTCTTCAAAAGAGTAGTTTCCTTTTATACATGGCTGTTTCGAGGAACGCCATTGATGCTGCAACTGTTTTTCTTTATGTTTGGCTTGCCCGCAATAGGAATTCCTGTTGACCGGATGATGGTTGCATATTTGGCATTTATCATTAATTATGCTGCATATTTTACTGAAATCATGAGATCAGGCATCGAAAGCATCCCTAAAGATCAAGAAGAGAGCGCAGCTGTCATGGGTGCGTCAAGGATGACGATCTACAGGTATATCATCATGCCCCAGGCAATTAGAAAAGAAGTACCGACGATTACCAACGAAGTGATTACGTTAATCAAGGATACTGCATTAGTCACAGTGATCGCCATATCTGATTTGCTCAGAAACGTTAAGGAAATTGTCTCAAGGGATTTTACGCTATCACCGTTTGTTTTAGCTGCAATCTTTTACTTATTAGCGAGTTATTTAATTATTTTGTTTTTTAGATGGATTGAAAATCGCTTTGATTTCATTGAAAATGCATCTGAAGCGTAATCAATATCAAGCAAATAAAAAAGCCTGATGGAATGTTAACTCATCGTTAATATTCAATCAAGCTTATTTTTATGCATTTCTAGATAATTTGAATAATCCAAGCAACGTAGCCATTATGGATAGCGAAGCTGCAATGATAAGTCCTAAACCATAAGTCCATTCAACATCAATTTCATTCACGTTTCCTAAAACTGTTACTGTTACTTTTGTGAATTCAGGAATCATAAAGATGAGAATTGCTGCAGCAGCAAACATAATTGTTGATAATAAATACCCTCTATTGGATAATATTAGCATGAATGATCCAGCCAATGGCAGAACAAATGCCAACAGTACGAGAGGATTGAATGCGATTTCTCCACTCGCCCACGAACCCAAATTGGTGAACTCATATCCAAAAGCAACTTGCAGTCCTGTATAAGAGGTTTCTGAGTCTTTTAAAACAAGCACAGGTAGTATTATCATCAAAGATGCTAAGATTCCGATGATCACACTGATGATTCTAGAATCATTAACATGTCTAATTTTCATCCGTCTATCTCCTGTTAAATGCTGTAATTACACCAATCAATAATGCTGCTCCGCCTACAGATACCAATAATCCTGTTACTGAAAAGGCATCAACAGTACCAAATCCAAAAATGTCCATCAACCACATGCCAAGTGCAGAACCGACAAGACCGATAATGATATTAGCGCCTAAACCCATGCGATGGTTTGATGTCATGACGATGCTTGCCAACCAACCAACAAATGCTCCAAATAATAACCATAATAAGATATACATTATTTTACCTCCTGGTAATTGATCAATTCAAAATGGAAGCTTTGAATCTAAAATTCTTCCTTTGATGTGTCTTAGATAGGACCATTTGTGTCGATATCCTATCCACAAAGGTAATATACCACTAATGATGTTTAATAGATACGCAATATGCGAAAATGGTGAATTATCAGGTCAAATACTATTGAATAATGTCTAATTAAGTGTTATAATGTGTTTATAAGTGAAAAATGTTGATATATATGACGTTTAACTGAAACAGGATAGGGGTGATGTAATGACTGGATTTAAGCTTTACACAATTGATGAAATTGCAGAAATTCTGAAGGTAACCCAAAGAACAATTTATAATTATATTAAATGCGGGTCGCTAAAAGCAATTAAAATTGGCAAGTATTGGCGGATTAAACACTCCGATCTTGAACAGTTTTTAGCATTGGGAACGAATCTTTAATAGAATGGATTGAATCAACACAAACATTACACTAGGAATCATTAGAGTAATGTTTTTCATATTCTTTTCGCATTGACACACTTGATATAGAAACAAAAAAAACCTCCCAAGAAATCGGGAGGTTTTTGTTAACTGAACTGAATTAAACGATTGTTAATAAATAAACAACTGTATTTGCTAAAGTGATCAATGTGAAGAATATTGTACTGAAGAATACAGAAGTCCAAATATTGCCAGTTTTTTGTGAGAATCTTCTCATAATGATTGCTGCAACTGCTAGTGTTGGGATTAAACCTACACAAAGGATTGCACTGAGTGAGAAGGATGGGTATGCTGCAACGCCTGTATTACGCAATACTGAGTATTGATAAGTTAAGAACACCAAGATCGGTCCGGTAAGTAGGAATGCTGCAAATAAATCTGCCTTCCAACCCTTCATTGTTCTTGTATTTGCATAAACGTTAATTGCTGCTGCCAAGTAGTAGATAAAGATAATTGGCATGTATCTGAGTGCTGCGATAAATTGATGGCCATTGAAGATTTGGATTGCATAAGTGTAGAATCTGAAGTCTGTCAAGAAAACCCAACCAATGATTGCAACAACCAAGAGGATGCCTGTAGCAAGCGCGATTGCTGTTAATAAGCTTGTACCAACTTGTACTGGAGTAGCCTTCAATCCATAAGGATTCTTGACTTCTTCGCCATTATTGAACATTGGAGTCGTAGCAAACACGACAAGAAGAATCAGAGCAGCACTGCAAAGTGCCCAGTAAACGATGGTATTGAATGATGGAGCGCTCCAATAAGTATTCTTAGTTAATATTTGTGGATTGACAATCAACCAACGGAAAGCAAGCGCAACGAGTACAACTAATGATGAAGAAACAGTAACTTTTGTAGCAACCTTTGACATTTCATCGTTATTGCCCTTAACGCCCTTCGTAATGACTGCAGCGATCCAAACTGCTAACGCAATGACAACTGCACCGGCCATGACATAATATAAAGCTTCGCCAAGTTTAGCCAATCCAACTGCATTTCGATCCATAAATGTTGTGAGGTAGAAGAATCCTAATAATGTAGCTAAAGTGACAACAATAACCTTGAGAGATTTCTTTTCATTGGACATTGGAGATACTTTAACATCAACATTGCCATTGAGTTCCTTATTATAAACCTTATTAAATACTGGTAATAATGTAACGAGTGAGAAAGCTGGGAAGATCATCATCACGAGCGCAATTAACGCAACCAATGTGAATGCTTCTTTTAACCACCAGGTTTGTGTTGTACTACCAACAGTGATACCGTGTGATTCTGGAGTGCCCAAGCCGTATAAATCTAATTGATAAGTAAATGCTTCTTCAAAGAATTCAATGGTATTCGCACCGGATTCTAATGACCAAGTATTTTGTGGATGTGTTTCATTTGGTGTGTAGATGACACGTTGTCCGCCTGCAACTTCATAGAAGACGCCTGCTTCAGCAGTCACTTGACCTAAGAAAGTCAAACCGACTGGATCCTTGACATAATCCTTATAAATGACAGAACCAGTTCCCGCTGGTGAATCATTATCAAAGAAGAATTGGTCATAATGAGCAGCAATGACACCACTGCTTCTTGTAGTGAAATAAGTAGTAGGATCAGCAACACCGATATAACGGAAGTCAGCACCAACAGACAGAGAAGCGGCAATTTTGCGGAAACCATTGGTAGCAAAATCCATTTCATCAAAAATTACAGCATATTCTGATGAGAATCCGCCCATGGAGTGTCCGCTAACGCCGATCATACCATTGCCATCCGCATCCTTCAATACGTAATCTTGATCATACATGTATTGAGCAGCATCGTAAACCGAACGAACGAAGAAGTTGAATGCGGCTGGTGTTTCCCAAACGGAATCACCATGATCATACATGCTGAATGCCAATACAACATAACCTCTCTTGGATAATTCAATCGCTCCGATTTCCTGCATCTCAGCATTATTTAAATAACCGTGAGTAAGGATAACTGCAGGTGCTGGATTATCATCATCCACACCATTTGGAGTGTACAAATAGCCAGCTAGTTCACCGCGTTCAGTTTCAAAACTAATCTTTTCGACCTTAACCGAGAAGAATGAGCTTTGAACCATGGAAGCTAATAAACTCGACAAAACAACGACAAGCAGCAATACGACCAGCCAAATTACTGGTTTTGACAACTTTTTAAACATTTTTTCTCCCTTCATTTCCCTTTTTATTTTTATATAATTTACTTATATAAAGTTCTGTGCAGTGAAACATGAATACATGAGAAGTTTAATGCTAATAAAAAAGAACAAAACAAATACACATACGTGCTTTTGGCTTGCTCTGGACTCTAAGCGCTTTCATTATCTTTTGATGCTATTATAGCACCACGAAGGGAACATGTCAATATGACAAAACACGATAGGAAATTAGTTTCCTTCATTNNAAAATTAATTTGAACTTATAAACATTATCGAATTTGATTTATTAGACATTATGAAAAATACTATAGGAAAAGAACTCAAAAGGGGTTTTTAATGCAAATTTTAAGAAATGCTCGCTTCAAAAGAATAAAATAATGCTAAAGAGGTGATTGACATGGATGGCAGTCCACAAACAACAAAATTTCAAATGTATCAAAACATTTATTTCAAGATATCTTTGTGTCTTCTGACTTTAGGTTTGATTATGTTTGGTTTGGGAATGATTTTCGCTAACCAAGTTGAAGCCTCACCTCCAGTACTTATTCTTTTAACAGTTTTTCTTCAATACTACCATTTTGTTCATGTTACCTATGGAGTTGGAAGTTTAATCTATTTTTTCATCAAAATCAAAAACAAAATCCAAAACATAAAAATTGTTAAAACAATAGTCAGCATTGTATTGTCACCGATTAGCTACTTCTTATTTTATGTTGCATCCATATTGTTGTTCATGACGCAATGCGCAAGCGATTAACAATTATAAATCTAAATTGATTTGACGTATTTATTAATAAAAAAGTGTATGATATACTATCTTTGTTCATGCTTTATGCATATACCAGGGGGTATCACATGGATTTTATCGTACGTGTAGAAAATCTCGTTAAGAGCTACGGCGATGTCCTAGCTGTCAACGACATTTCTTTTTCAGTTAGAAGAGGAAGCTTATTTGCCTTTTTAGGACCTAACGGTGCAGGTAAATCAACAACTATCAATATCATGACCACCTTGCTTGACGCAAACAGCGGCAAGGTGTTTTTGAATGAACAGACAGATGATGTTTATTTCAGAAACAAGATTGGAGTTGTTTTCCAAGGAAATGTTTTAGATGATGATCTGACAGTGAAGGAAAACCTATATTATAGAGGTTCTTTATATATGAATGACAAAAATCTTGTTAAACAGAGATACAATGAACTTTCTAACTATCTTAACCTCTCTGAATTTGAAAATCAGAGATTCAAAACGTTATCGGGAGGTCAAAAAAGAAGAGCGGAGATTGCGAGAGCTTTATTCTCAAATCCAGAAATACTACTATTAGATGAACCGACAACTGGGCTTGATCCTGAAACAAGGCAGATTGTTTGGAAGGTTATCGATGATTTGAAGAACAAGCATGGCTTGACTATTTTCTTAACAACACATTATATGGAAGAAGCGGGAAATGCTGATCATGTGGTGATCATCAATAAAGGGAAGATTGTTGCTGAAGGAACTCCTGCAGTTCTCAAGGAAAAGTATAGCTTTGACCGGTTTAAGGTCGTTCCTCATGACAAGAAAAAACTAACGGATTTATTAGAAAAACATGGGAAAAGCTATGAAAAGATTGCTGATCAATATATTGTCATCCTAGATGATACGGAGGATGCGCTTGAATTAATTGATCTAATCAGGGATAATATCAAGCAATTTGAAGTTGTCAAGGGTACGATGGATGATGTATTCATCAATGTCATCGGGGGTGAACGCCATGTATGATGTGACATCGTTGGTTAAACGAAATATCTTAAAGTTTTTAAGAGATAAAACTGCAGTATTCTTTTCCTTTTTAAGCGTTTTGATATTGCTCGCCCTCTATTTCCTTTTCATTGGCAGACAATATACAGGTGGAGATGAGTTATCCTTTTTGGAACCGGGATTTAAAACATTTTTGACAGCAGGAATCATGATGGGTGGAATTTTGGTCATCAATACGGTATCCTTATCGCTCGGTATGATGGGAAACATCATTACAGACCTGGAGTTTCATCGTTTGGACGGATTCCTTGTAACACCTGTTAAACGATATAAAATCGTTTTAAGTTATTACATATCTTCGATTTTAGTCACGACGGTCTTATCCTTGTTCATGTGGTTCTTAACCGTTCTCTATGTAGGAGTGTTTGCTGGATACTGGTATTCATTCAGCGTGGTCTTTGTTGCATCCATGATGATCCTATTATTTACATTCATCTCTTCATCCATGATGATCTACTTAACGACTCTCTTGAAATCAGTGAATGCGTTTGGAACTTTATCTGGAGTTCTAGGTACCTTGATCGGATTTATCAGCGGTATCTATATGCCATTGGTCGTTTTAGGTAAATCAATGGGTTATGTTGCATCCGTTGTTCCATTCACACACATGTCCATTATGCTCAAAAATGTATTGCTAGAAGAACCTTTCAGAGTTCTTGCCTTAACGGTCCCAGCTGAAATCATGGAAGAAATCAAAGTTCTTTATGGTACGAAAGAAATTGGTGTTTTAGGACAAGATGTGTCCATGTGGCTCATTATGATAGCCTCACTTTTCATCTCCTTCATTTTCTTATTCTTGGCATATCGAAATATGAATAAAAAGATGGGTAAGTAATATTCGCTATAAACCATTTATACGACTCAAAAAAAAGGGACAAATTTTTGTCCCTTTGATTATTTGAGTTCGATATATCCCCGATATCCTCTGACACCGTAATAAGAATCTGCGCCATTGTGATATGTAAAAACTCGATTATACCTTCTATCTCCAAACAAAGCTCCTCCAAGTTTTCTCAACTCAGTTGGTGTATCTAGCCAGGATGATGTTTTTAGATCTAAAGGTTCTACGCTCTGCATGGTTCTATAGAGATCTTCATTGACAATGGATATGCCCATCTCTTTAGCCTGGCCCCACGCAGAAAACTGTGGAGGGAATTTCTTTCGTCCAATCAGAGCTTCCTCATCATAGCATCCATTTCGATGACCTTCAGGGGTTTCCTTTGAAAACTCAACATAGAGCATCCTATTTCCATCCGTGAGAACATCTGGTTCCCCACCCATTTCTTCCATCTTGATGATTGAATTGAGTATGTTTGGATCCTTTTTTAGTTCTTTGAGTACGGCCTCCCATGTTACATTCTCATGTCTATGCATATTGGAAGTAAATCTTTTATGTAATTGTTCAATAATAACCTCATTTGATTTCATTTTTGTAGCCTCCTATCAATGATAATATATCATAAAGAATCATCTTTTCGTGTTCTACACGCTTTCTAAAAGACAAGTATAGAGATGCCATCATTAGAAAAACATTGTATGCATCTCAAGTATAGACTATGTTTCAGTTAATAGTGCTCCACTGCTGAAAAGCGTGATAAAATATAGTTAACTCCAATAGAAAAGAGGACTTTCTATGCAAATACTACAATACTTCAAACCTAAATCGATGGTTTATACAGGTGAGCATAAAGATATTGAAACAAAGATCACGCATTACCAGTATGATCAATCCAGTTATGAATTACTTGAAGATTTCCCATCAACCAAACCTAATAAACATTATATTCAAGTCGTTGGTTTGGCGAATGTGGATAAGATTCAAGAAATTTGCACTTATTATAAGATTGATCCATTAATTGGCGAAGATATATTAAGCGTCAATCAAAGAAATAAATTTGATGTCAAGGAAAACCATATTTTCGGTACATTTTCTCTAGCATATATTCTTGAAGGGAAAATCATCGAGGACTATATGAGTATTTTGATGTTTGAAAATGTTATTTTGACCTTTCATGAAACAACTCCAGTCTTCCTTGATCCACTCAAAGCATTGATTCATGATCATAAGGAACTTCGTGAGCATTCCATCGATTATCTATTTTTCCAAATACTGGATATCATCACAGATGGACATTTGGAACTTTATGATGTCTTGGAGGATGAAGTCAATGAATTTGAGGAGCAGCTTCTTGAAACAAAGAATATTGAGCAAGAATCCTTTTATTTGATACGCAAACAACTTTTAAAATTAAAAAACAACGTTTCTCCTGTTTATGAGCAACTTGAAAAGCTTTTATTAAAGAAACATGGCTTGTTTCAGTTGGAAAATGCCAATTATTTTGAAGACTTGAAAGACCATTTGGCAAGATTGGATAACAGATTGAACCAAAGCAGCCAATTGACAAGAAATCTTTTAGATCTTCATATGAACAATCAATCCACCAAAATGAATAAAATTATGGCGACGCTCACCCTCTTTTCAGCAATCTTCATACCACTATCGTTTTTGACAGGCATATTTGGCATGAATTTCGTTCATTTCGGAATATTACAGTATGAACATGCCGTTCTACTTTTTGGGATCGTTTGCTTAACTATCGCACTCANNTTTCTTTACATAAGCCTTACTGAATTATGGTTTCAAGGAATTAATGTTTTCCCTATAATGAAGGTGATAAAAAAAATAAGGAGAACAAAAATGAAGAAATTAATGCTTTATGTCGTTTTAGCGTTTGTACTCACACTAGCTGCATGTACAACGGAAGAAGAATTTAACACGGATAGTTCAATCACTGTTTATACCAGAGATACAACCTCTGGAACTAGAGCAGGATTTATGGCTGGTATTGGATTTGCTGAAGCTGAAACAAGCGACAGCGTGCTTGTTGAAGGTTTTGTAATCAAGGACAACACAGGAATCATGACTGCAATGACCACTGATGAATTCGGTATTGGTTATGTATCATTATCAAGCGTAAACAATACGATTAAGGGTTTATCATTTGATGGTGTAGCTCCAACGGTAGCAAACGTTATCAATGATACATATGGTTTAAAGCGCCCATTCATGTGGATGACAAGAGATGCTGGTGATTATCCAAGCACTCAAGTAGAACAATTAGTCAATGCATTCGTAGCATTCTTAGGAACAACTGATGCTGGCGATATCATTGATAACAATGGTGCAATCGCATTACCTTCTTCAGTCACTTGGGATTCGATCAAGGCAAATTATCCAATCACTGCTCTTGATAATTCAGCAGTCACTGTAAGATTTGGCGGATCAGATTCCATTCAAAAGGTAGCACAAGCTTTAACACAAGCATTCACTGCAAAAGCTGGAAACTTCGTTGCTGAACATGATCATACAGGATCAGGCGATGCATATAAGAGAACAAATGATGCAGCAGTTAAGGATACTTCAGTAGGTAAGGACGTTGGGTTTGCATCCAGATACTTCAAGGATTCAGAAAAAGTTGGAGTAGAAACCACACAAATGGGTCAATTGGCTTGGGATGCGATTGTAGCAATCGTTCACTTAAATAATCCACTTGAAAACGTTACAGCAGAAGATTTGAAAAAGATTTATGAAGGCACATTCATGAAATGGTCAGATCTGATTTCAGAGTAGTTATTTAGAATTGCAGCTAAGACCCAAAACGGGTCTTTTCTTGCTATATGGAGATGATAAAATGCAGCATGTGACACTCATTAAAAAAACTAAATTTCAAAAAAATGCAGTCGTCGATCAATTTGTTAAAGCACTGCTTTTCAGCTTCGCATTATTGGCGTCATCATTTATATTTATTGTTGCCGGAGTCATCCTAGTCAAAGGGGTAACACCCTTTTTTAGTGATAACAATGGATTGGGATCAGTAAACTTTTTTAAATTCTTAACAGGAAATACATGGCTAATCGGTGAATCCTTCCATTCTAATCTTTACAGTATTGGGTTCATTATCGTATCCACTATGTTCATTGCATTTCTATCCTTATTCTTGTCGTTTCCAATAGGTGTTCTGACGGCATTGTTTATTGCAAAAATTGCACCTAAGAAATTAGCAGAACTTTTAAGAACGGTCATTGAAATTCTCGCTTCAATTCCATCCATCATTTATGGATTGTTTGGAGCAGGGATTGTTTTGAAGATTGTCTATGACTTAAGTGCAATGTTTGGATATCAATCAAAGGGTGGTAATTCCATCTTATCATCAGTCATTGTACTTGCTATCATGACGATTCCAACCATTGCATCGATTTCTGAAGTTGCAATCCGTTCTGTAGATAAGACTTTGGAGCATGGATCTTTAGCGCTTGGAGCAAGCAAGATGCAGACCAATTTTAAGGTCGTGCTCGCTGCTGCCAAATCAGGAATCTTTACATCTGCCATACTTGGAATCGGCAGAGTCCTTGGTGAAGCGACAGCAGTATCCTTAGTCGCTGGTGGAAGAAGATCCGGTTATTCGTTTAATATTTTGGATACAACCTCAACCCTCACAACCATCATGCTTGAAGGGATGAAGGAAACGACAGGTCTTGATTATGATATTCGATTTTCAGTTGGTATTATTTTGATGGTGGTTATCCTACTTACAAATCTCATCTTAAATGCAGTCAAGAGAAGGGTGGGTAATGTCAATGTTAAGTAAAAGAAAAATCAATGATGGCATTATGACTGGTATCACTTATGGTTCATCATTCATTAGCCTTGTTGTGCTATTATCCATCATTATTTATGTATTCGCAAACGGAATCAAACTCCTGAACTGGGATCTGGTCACACATAACTTTGAGGCAGTCAGTTATATTGCTGATTTGAAGGATGGAACAGGGCCAGGGAATTTTACAGTCGATAGGGATTTTGATGAAGGTATTTATTACTCTGAAAAATGGGGAGTCGCATTGAAGGATGATACGAATCTTTTAGGTAAAAATGTGGTTGTCGTTCATTATGTACATCCAGATTCACCATTCAAGGAATTGAATAATAAAGGTGTTGGCACTGTGGATTTGGCGCTGACTCTAGACTATGAAGTGATTCGAATCGCATTTGTTGATTCAGCTTCAGCATTATCAGTGCGCGGTTCAGAAATCATGATTGCAATACTGGATGCGAATGACAGTTTCAGAGAGCTTGAGTTCTCTACGACTGGCGGAGGCATCAGGGGATCCATTGTTACGACTTTATACTTGATTTTCTTCACGCTAGTTTTCGCTTTACCGATTGGAGTTGGATCTGCAATCTATTTAAATGAGTATGCTAAGAATACTAAATTTACAAGGTTGATCAGGTCGTTGATTGAAACCTTGACAGGAGTTCCCTCCATTATTTATGGATTGATGGGGTTGGCGATCTTCGTTCCGCTCACCATCTCCTTAACATCAGCAACTGGTGGAAATATTATTTCAGGTTCGATGACGCTTGCAGTCATCCTAATGCCAATCATCATCAGAACTACTGAAGAATCTTTAAAAGTTGTTCCTGATGATTACCGCTATGCTTCATTATCGCTTGGAGCATCAAAAACACAAACAACCTTCAAGGTTATCCTTCCGAATGCATTTGCAGGGATTCTGACTGCGACATTGCTTGCCATCGGACGCATTATCGGGGAAAGCGCAGCACTTGTATTTGCCATCGGAACAGCGATTAAAGATCAGGTGTCCATCACGGATAAATCAACTTCTTTAGCAGTGCATATCTGGGCGATGATGACAGATGAACCAGCAAACATCGAACTATCGACTACAATAGCAATCATCATTTTAATGATGGTATTAATCTTAAATTTCACAATCAAAATATTATCTAAACGCTTTATGAGAAGGTATGGTGTAAAAGCATGATGAAAACAGAAAAAATAGTATTTGACATTAAAAACTTGAATCTTTTTTATGGTGAGACGCAAGCATTGAAAAATATTGAATTTCCTATCTATGAAAAAGAGGTTACAGCATTGATCGGTCCCTCAGGATGCGGTAAATCAACGTTTCTAAGAACACTCAATAGAATGAACGATCTAGTTGAATCTTGTAAAATCTCTGGTGATGTTTCATTCAATGATGAAAATATTTATCAAACTGGCATGGATGTCATCGGACTTAGAAAAAGAGTAGGAATGGTTTTTCAAAAGCCGAATCCATTTCCAATGAGCATTTATGATAACATCGTTTACGGACCCAAATGCCAGGGAATCAAAGGTAAGGCAGAACTCAATGAGATTGTTGAAACATCCCTTAAACAAGCTGCTTTATGGGAAGAAGTGAAAGACAGGCTGAAAGAATCCGCATTATCTTTATCAGGCGGACAGCAGCAAAGACTATGTATCGCCAGAACAATTGCGATGAAACCCGAAGTGATCTTGATGGATGAACCAACATCTGCCTTGGATCCTGTAGCAACCGCTAAAATTGAGGATTTGATTATCGAGTTAAAACAGAATTACACAATCGTGATTGTGACGCATAATATGCAACAAGCAGCACGCATTTCTGATCGCACAGCATTCTTTCTCTTAGGCGAAATTGTTGAGTATGGAGATACATCTCATGTATTCTCAACACCTGATCAAAAGAAAACTGAAGAGTACATTACCGGAAGATTCGGGTAAAATGGTATAATAAGGGAGAAATCATATGACATTAAGACAAAGTTTACTTCAATCGATTGAAGAATTAAAAAAAGAAGTGGCAGCAATGGCTGATCTAGCCCTTGCTAATTTAAGAGAAGGCTTGGTTGCGTTTAAGACAACTGACCAAGAACTAGCCAATCAAGTCATGAGAAAAGATGACGAGGTTGACAGATATGAAGAAGAAATAGCAAAACAAGCATTAAAAATCATTTGGAAAGAACAACCGGTAGCGAGTGATTTGAGATTGGTTACAGGCATCTTAAAGCTGATTACTGACTTGGAACGTATTGGGGATCATGCAAGCGATATTGCAGAAATGACACTGCATCTCGATAAAACAAGAAATATGCGTGTGATGCCAATCTCATCTAAAATGGCTGAAATCGTAGAAGAAATGGTTCTGGAAAGCATTCAAGCATTAGTAAAAGTCGATATAGAACTCGCAAGAAAAGTAATTGGTAGAGATGATGCGGTTGATGATTTATTCCAACAACTTATTACTAAAATGACCAAAGAACTTAAAGAAGACAAATTAGATCCAAATGAAGCGATTTATGTATTGATGGTAGGAAAATATTTTGAACGTGTCGGTGACCATGCTGTCAATATCGCAGAATGGATTATCTTCATGAAGAGCGGCACACACAAAAATACTTTACTTTTCTAGGAGGTTTTTATGGCTACGATTTACTATGTGGAAGATGATCAATCGATTGGGTATGTAATTGACAAAACGATTCATCATGCTGGTTTGACCGGTGTTGGTTTTCAAAGGGGAGAAGCATTTTTAAGTGCCTTTAAAAGGGTGAAACCAGACATGGTTTTATTGGATGTGATGCTTCCGGATATGAGTGGACTCGATATATTAAAAGCGATTCGAGCACTAGATTCAACGACTCCAGTCATGATGATTTCCGCACTTCAAAGTGAAATGGACAAGGTCATTGCATTAGACCTTGGCGCAGATGATTATATGACCAAGCCTTTCGGAGTCTTGGAACTCACATCACGCATACAATCAAAGCTTAGAAAATCTGTTGATGAAAAAACATATCAGTTGAATAATATTTTTCTTGATGAAAAGAAGCATATATTCCTGATCAATCAAAGTGAAGTTTATTTGACAAACAAGGAGTTTTCAATTCTGACTTTATTATTAAAAACCAAGGGTGTCGTGGTCTCTAAAGAACGTATTTTCAAGCAAGTTTGGGAAACGGATTTCATTGGAGAAACAAGAACCTTGGATATGCATATCAAAGCGCTTCGTGAAAAATTAGAAGAAAATCATGCCGAAGCAATCATCAAAACTATACGTGGAATAGGATATCAAATTGAATGAAACGCACACTCATTAGAAATAACGTAATCCTTTTACTGAGCGCTTTCACACTGTTTTTCATTGTGATATTTTTCTCGTTGTTCAACTTTGAGAAAAGCAACCAAGTTAAGTTCATGACGTTTATTCTAGATGAAGTTGAAATGGAATATGAGAATCATGAAGGAGACATTCCTTCTTTTATTAACTCATACGACAGTGAAAATAGACGCATCACAATCCTTGATAATAACGGACTTGTGATTGCTGACACGCATGACGATACAGTTGGAACTGATAAAAGTACCAGACCAGAAATCATGAATTTAGGTGCAGTTTATTCAAGAACTTCAGCAACTGTCGGCATGGAATTAATCTATATCGCAAGGTTGATGGATGATGGAAATTATTTGCGAGTCGCCCTTGAAATCGAATCCCAAATTGCTGCGTATAACAGGGTTGTCTGGGTATTGATTTTGAGTGCAATCGGGTTTATCGGTCTTTATTATGTGGGATTGGTTCAAGTGAATAAGAATCTCCTCAAGCCATGGCAACAGGTTAAAAAAGGAATGACCGCATTGAATCAGGGAAAATATGAGATGATGTCTTTAAATAGTCCCTATCCTGAAATTAATGAAATACTCCATGAAATGAATGGAATCAACCTTGAAACTGTGAAGCATGTCAAAGCGATTGAAGCTTATCAGACACAGCTTAATAAACTCTTGAATGAAATGAAACAAGGTGTCATGCTTTTCAATAAGGATGACCAAATGGTTTACTTCAACGACGATGCGAAAGCGTTATTCGATTTAGCTGATGATTCCATCGGACAACCTAGTTATTATGCATTAAGAAACAATCAGATCAAGGATGCCATCGCACAGGCGAATCGAGAAGAAAAATCATCAACCTTTGATATCAAGATGAATGGAAAAATCATCGAAGTTAAAATATTCCACGCTTCCGCACAAGGCCAGAACAAACGTGAAGCAAGCGTCCTTGCATTATTCAAGGATGTAACATCAGAACGTAAACTAGAACAAATGAAACGCGATTTCTTCAGCCATGCGTCCCATGAGCTGAAATCACCGCTTACCGCGATTAGAGGCTATGCGGAACTAATTGAACTCGGTGTCGTGAAAGAAAAAGAAGTAACATCCTCAGCACACCAAATTGTGAAGCAGACCGAAACGATGACAGCTCTCGTCGAAGATATGCTGATGCTTTCCAGATTGGAAAACCTTCAGGAAAAGCTTTACAGCAATCAGGATTTGAATCAGATCTTATCTACGGTGATTGATCATATGTCTCCATTCGCCAAAGAGAAAAATATCAAATTAAAAGTGAATGCTAATAAATTGATGATGATGTGTGATCCTTTAGACATGCAGAAACTATTTAAGAATTTAATTGAGAATGCGATTAAGTATAGTGAAAATGACAAGCAGGTCGATATCAAACTCGATCAAATGGATGAACAGGTTGTCTTCATTGTGAAGGATCAGGGTATAGGTATCGATATCGAGCATCAATCCCGTGTCTTTGAAAGGTTCTACCGTGTTGATAAAGGCAGACTGGATAGCGGAACTGGATTAGGCTTGGCGATTGTCAAGCACATCGTTATGAAATACAATGGTTCTGTTGAATTGGTATCCGGATTAAGCAAGGGAACTCAAATTACCGTCTATATGAAAATTTCAGAATGAAAAAAAAGGGTATCCGAATGGATGCCCTTTGAATTTGATATGGCAGGGGTAGAAGGATTCGAACCCTCACCGACGGTTTTGGAGACCGGTATGCTACCGTTGACACTATACCCCTAAGCGTTGTAATTATAGCATAATGAAAGACAGAATTGCAATCGAAAATGAAAAAGAAAAGAAAAAAGATGGAAATTATCTTCCATCTTTTTGATTGATATCGGGATCCTTGAAAATAGGTTCTACGGTTATTGTATTTCCTGTGTTGTTTCTAGGTATATAATTCTTTGTTTTAAAGTGTTCTCTGACCATCTTATGGAAGAATAACAAGTAAGTAACCACGATGACCAATGCGACATAAATCAACATTGTTTTCCAAACAGTCCAGTTGTATGCGTCTAAATCTCCATGATCTGCATTTAAACCGAATGTTAAGATTTCTGCATCTGTTGGTACTTGATCTGCAAAATCATCTCTGAGTTTATAATCTTCTACGTTGATATCAAATGCTGTATCTTTGTGATAGGCTGCATCAGAGATTAGTTCTCTGGAAGCGATGAATAATGCGGAATCATCAAAGATGAGGGCATTGTCTTCATCTTTTTCACCATCAGAATATTCAACCAAGATGCGATCAATCACTGCGAATGCATCTTCATCAGGAACTTTTAAGTAGTCATCAGCATCAAACAAGAATAAAACTGGAACATTATAATAAGCGAATGGTTGTGAAGGGTCAAAATAGATGCTGCCGGTATCTGATAATTCTTCACCGACGAGAAGAGTAGATTGATCGAGTTCAACAGAAATTTTGAGGATTGGATCTTCAATGACTGCGGAATCTTTCATAATGGAAACATTATTGACGAAAATCATCAAACCATCATAATAGAGATCCTTTGCATTCACGCCGACTGCGTAAACATTGACTGAAAATTGATAATCGCCAGCAGTGCTGGAAAATGAATACAAAATAGGGGATTCCCTGTAATAATCAATACCCATCAATGTATTGATGCCGTTCAAATAAACCTCATTATCATTTAAGTTCTCTTCAACATGATCCATGTAATATTCCTGAAGTTTTGAATAGTAAGCATAACTATAGATTTGCAGGGATAACAATGAGATCACGATGATGTATAAAATTCTTCCAACCCATTTAAGCATATATTTCACACCTTTCTAGAATAGAATACAAGAAGTCAAAACAATTCACAACTAAAATCACCGAAATTACATAATTTCACTTTACAAAGATGATTTTTATTGTATAATAATACATGCGTTATCAATATGGCGGTTGTGGCGAAGCGGTAAACGCATCGGATTGTGGCTCCGACATTGGAGGGTTCAACTCCCTTCATCCGCCCCATTAAGATAGGCCCATAGCCAAGGGGTAAGGCAAGGGACTTTGACTCCCTCAT
>DOYO01000096.1:10664-11982 GCA_003518475.1 Acholeplasmataceae bacterium | reverse complement strand
GAAAACCCTGCAGAAACTGTTTACTTGCCTGTCTTCACTTTAGCTGAACTTTCAGCTTATTCTGGAGCAAACGGCTCAACTGCTTACATCGCAGTAGATGGTGTTATTTATGATGTAACCAATGAATATACAAATGGCCAGCATCAAGGCATGCAGTTAGGCGGAACTGATGCATCAGCAGCATTCGCTTCCAGTCCTCACTCAGCATCCACATTGGCAAGTCTTCCAATTGTTGGAACACTTGAAGGATCACCAAGAGTTATTGATACAACCAAAACAGCTTCAACCAGCCAAACAACAACGACAGAACCTGTTTATTTACCAATCTTCACGCTTGTAGAACTATCTGCATATACCGGTGCTCAAGGTACTACAGCATATATCGCAGTTAACGGGGTTGTTTATAACGTTACTAATGTTTTTTCAAACGGACAACATCAGGGCATGCAGTTAGGCGGAACAGATGCAACAGCGATTTTTTCTTCAAGTCCGCACTCCATGTCTTTACTCGCGACGCTTCCTATTGTCGGCACCCTTGAGGGTTTTTCTCCTATCATCGATGAAACAGCGACTCCTCCTGTTGTAGAAACACCTGTTGATCCAGTCAATCTTCCTGTATTCACGCTTGGAGAATTAGAAACATTTACAGGCGCTAACGGAACAACCGCATATATCGCAGTGAATGGCGTTGTTTATGATGTGACCAATGCATTTACGAATGGACAACATCAGGGTATGCAATTAGGTGGAACAGATGCGAGTGCAATTTTCGCGAGCAGCCCTCACAGCGAATCATTTTTGGCGAATCTTAGGGTTGTAGGATCGCTTGAAGGTTTCCCTGTCATTGTTGACTCAACAGATCTCAATACAGGCGGTTCAAACTCATATGATGACGATGATTATGATGATGATTATGATGATGATCATGANNGACGATGATGATCATGATGAATACGAAGACGATTAATTCATAGTTTAATCAAAATAAAAATGCTTGCCAACAGACTTTTTGTTGGAAGCATTTTTTTGTTTAGTGTTTATAGGATTTCGTACGTTCTGGGTATAAAAGCGTCGTAATGGAGCCAATCGCTGTTGCTGCCTCACCAAGCGCAGTGACAATCATTCTGAGCTTCCCATCGTAAAATACGCTGTTTCCAACAGCAAATACGCCTTTTCTGCTGGTTTCCATCGATGGTCCAACGGAAATCGCATTTTCCCTGATTTCAACCTGCCATTGATCGACCTTGCCCTTGACAGGGCTCACCCCATAAAAAACAAGGAGCGCGTCAGCTTTGATTGTTACCAGTTCATTGGTTTC
>DOYO01000096.1:3608-10636 GCA_003518475.1 Acholeplasmataceae bacterium | reverse complement strand
TGCCCAATCGACCGCTGAATCTCCTCCGCCCAGGATGACAACTTCCTTATCTTTGAACAGATCTGGACTTTTAACATGATAATAGATATTTTTCAAATGGCTGGTTTCAGGAAGTTCTAGCCTTTTCGCTTGAAACATGCCTCCGCCGTTGGCTAAAAGAATCGTTTTAGCTTTTAACTCTCCATGATTGGTCAGAAGGGTGAACCCATCAAGATCTTCCTTCAAGTCAATCGCTTGTGTATTCAATTGAAGTGGAACAAGGTCTTGGTACTCTGCTTGCTGTTCATAAAGCTTTTCCAAAAGCTCGCCTGCATTGATTTTATAAAATGCTGGCATATCATAGACCGCTTTTTCTTTATAGAGGGTGAGCTGACCACCAATTTCTAAGGAAGATTCAATCAAAACTGCATTTATTTTATTCATCGCTGCACAGGTTGCTGCATATAATCCTGCAGGTCCTGCGCCGATGATAATGAGATCGTACATGTCATTACTCCTTATGCTTACTTTGTAAGATGATAAAAGTATAGCATATCACGATTAAAAAGTCACTATACTTTGAAGTTCAAAAAAAGCGAAAGTGTTTTCATCTCCCGCTTTTTAACTGATTGATTCACTTATTCATTATTTTTCTACTGATTGACCTTGATATCTCTTGATCAATGCCATCGCATCTTCTACAGAAAGGAGCTTTCCAACTGAAACTGCTCTGTTGTTAATCACAAGTCCGGGTGTTGACATCACACCATAGTTCAATATTTCATTTGTATCAGAAACTTGTTCAACTTCAACATCAAGTCCCATTCTTTGAACAGCTTCCTTGATGTTATAAAAATTTTGAGTTGATTTCGCACAGCATCCGCCTAATGCTTTAATATTCATAAGGGTTCCTCCTTCTTTCTATGTCTTGATTATACTATAACTGATGAAAAAACAACATGCGTTCTATTAAAATCCTCTTAAACCCGGATATGTCTGGTAGTGTAATAATTGTGCTTGGATATCCGATATTTTATCTGTGAAATATGACTCTGTGTTCCTTAAATCAAATGGAAGATGCATCATCGCGTTGACCAATACAGAATCATAGAGATTTTTTTGTTCAAGATACTTCTGATAAAATACGTCATAATCAAATAAATCAGATGCTGGATCAATCAATTCATCCAGATAAGATTCGTATAGGAGCTGATAAGATTCTATATTCAATAATTTATCGGAAAGAGGGTGAGAAAAGCCGATTTGTCCGGTGAAAGCCTCATTTAGGTTTCCCCATTCGTAAATGTCATACCCAACCGTCCAATTGTTGAATACCGGAGTTCCATCCCAACCCTGCCCCAAACCGTGATCATAATCATAAGGAATCATCATCCATTTTCCGGATAAGCTGTTTTGATAGAAATAATAATTGTTTCCCATGGCTCTGTAGTCATCTGGATTACCCAATAAAACACCGATAGCAAGCAATCTAAGCATCATATCCACCTCGAAATTATCTTCGATATATGCTTCAAAAGCATCNNGTATGATCAGGCACTTTTTTATTTGTTTTCAAATCATATGCGGGACGATAGTTCACAGATTCATCCTTGATGCCAATCGCATTGTTATCGGTAATCGTCCTTAGCGCTGCAGGTCCGAAGTTCTGCCATAAGGACTTATACAGATTTCCATCGTTTTCATCTTTATCCAATCTTCTTTTTAAAAATTGCTCGTCAATCGGTTCAAAAAGCGTATAGACACCGTAATAATTGGAGATCCCTCCGATTTCAATATAAAGATTCGCGAGTGTTGTTTGAGCCGCGAAGACATCAAATGCGTTGAATAAGTCCAAAGAGAACTTTTCAGTGATGTAGGTTCCTTCGTAATTTCTATTCGCTTTCATATCGAGTTCTTCTAAATTGAAAACAGTTCTATTTTTGAGTTCGGCATTTTCCTCAAGATCGAAGTCATGATGAAACGAAATCTTGAAATTGGATAAATTCAAGGATCCATCATCTTCTTGTATGCGGACTCTGGACATATTGCCTCTCGTCCTGAAACCAATATTTTCAACGGTAAACGTACCTGTCGGATCTTGATAGACAAAATCAGCTTTCGCATAAAAATCAGTCCTGAAATTCCCATATTGCGCAAAGTAATCGAGCATGACGATATCCAGGTTGTCCCATTCTGCTTCTGTTATTTTTACCGTGAGCGATTTTTGAATGGTATCGTCAAAAAGGCGGTCAAAGCTTTCAATATTATAATCAATTTTATCTGGTTTTAAAAGCGAACAGGAAGAAAGAAAAACAAGCAAGCTAAAAACCAAAATGATGAGATTAATTTTCTTCATGATATTCCTCCTGAAAGAGCAGTTCGAAATCTTCAAAAACGACCAGCATGTTTTCAGTGAATTTATAGCCGATCTCTTTTCCCTCTTCCGTAAAAAACTTTTTGTGGTTATTCTGCCAGGATTCCAAGGAGTCGTCCTCCCCTTCCCTCTTGCAGATGTCATAGGTCATGAACCTGTAGGGTAGGATGGTAACAGCAGTCGTTCGAATGACTCCATAAGGAGTCCCGTCAAAATCGGTAACAATTGAATAATCACCTGGAATAGGCAGTTTCTCATTTTCCTTGCGGTAAGCTTCAAGGCTGGATGCAGTCGCTTTCTTTTTGCCTTCAAGAACAAGTTTAAGCAGATCATTTGCAACTTTTTTAGTCAGTTCAAAATGAAATGCTTCAAAGTATTTGGTCTCTTTAGGTAACTCCTTAGATTTTAAAAATCGTTGCCAGAAGCTTTCAGTCAAGTTCATGCGTTTTTCCCTTCTACGAAGCGTTTGAAATGGTTCATCCCTTCAGTTGTCTTGTCGATGAATGCCTCAACTGGGATGTTATTCGGTTTGTCAAAAATAAATTCACTTTCACAGATACACTTCGTTCGTCCACCAATATCGATGAACTGAACATCAAACCTGTTCCATGCTCCAGGAACCTCGTAAATCACGGAAAGCGATTGCGGCAATCTGTTTTTTTCAACAGTAACCTTCATCTGCATCTCTGTTTGATTGAACATGAAGACAAGCGCGCCTTTGCTTCCGGTTTCAAATAGGTTTCCTTGATGGGAATCGACCCGGATCAATCCTTGTTCCCAAAGATGCATCAGGTCCTTATCGATATAAAGGGCTGCCACGCGTTCTACCTTCTCATTTATTTCTAGTTGAATTTCATACTTCATGTAAATCACCTCACCTAAAATTATAGCATATAACAAAAAGAAAAAGCCAAATCGGCTTTTTCAGTAAGATTGGATTTATGAATCAGTCAATATAGGCAACGCCGTAATAGAGTTCCTGGTCGACATTAAACTGGATGGCATCATCTGCCAAAACAACTTGATTGACCAAATCAAAGATTTGCATTTCCGTATAGGATAGCGTATAAATAAATCCATCGATGTAAACGCCTCTGTCGATGCCTGCATAATAATAGGTTTCTTCATGACTGATGATGATTGGATCTGAAATGATTTGTTCAGCTGTAAAGTTGATATAAAATACCATGAATTGGCTTACATAACTATAATCATAATAACCCTTTTCACTGTCATAGTAATATCTATAACTCATGACTGGAAACGCAATGATGCCATGGTCGGGAGAAACCATCAATGCTTTAGGATTGTAGCTTGCTTCTGAGTACGAGTACGAATAAATACCTTCTTCATCTTCACCATTCAACTGATAGCTTTCAAGCGGCTCAGTGATTAAAGGATCTGAAGTGTCATATGCTGAAATTTTCAGTCCGTTCACTCTTCCAGAATTATCAGCTGAGAATCCAAAGCCGATGACATAACCTGCTTCTTCATCCCAAACATGCATATAGGTACTATAGCCTGGTTCTTCAATCGCTGAGACAATAACAGGTGCTGTAGGATCACTTAGATCGATTCTGTAAAGCGGATCGGTTTGTTCGAAAGTGACGACATAACCGGTATTGCCAACGAATCTGACAGATTTAACCTGTTCATTTTCCTTGCCTAAGCCTTCAGTGATCGAACCGACAATATTCAATGCGTCAGTTTCTTCATCTTCTTCAAGGATGTAGAGCGCATTATGCGTTGGCCACCACGTTGAAGTGACAACTCTAAAGTATCCTTCAAATTCATCCATCCAGTATTGATCGCCGACATAACCTTCAATTCTAGCTTCACCTACATAAGTGATGGTCGCATGTTCAGTATCTAAATCATATTTGACAATTTGAGAATAATTTCTATATTCATTGAGTAATGTATAGGTGTAATAGCTGTTGACTGTGTAAATTGAATCTTCAGAAGCGAATATTTCACTCACTGCGCCTAAGAATGCTTGTGAAGTGACTTCATAGGTTTCAAGCTGGATTCCTGTGACGACAGTCATGGAATAAATCGGCATATCATCAAAATAATAGATATCTTCATAAGGCAGATAGCTTGTAACTGTGTCTTCTTCGCCTTCAGTTTCTTTGAATACCGGTCTTAATTCATCGGTATGGATCGATTTTGAAGAAATCAAGAAGAGTGAACTTCCAATCAATCTGTGTTCATAGAAATTTGAATCTGTTTCCAATTGATATTCCAATTCCATGGTTTCTCTGTTATAAACCTGGACTGCACCGCTGTAAGATACATAAGCCCATCCAAAATAATCTGAACCTTCAACATAAGTATAAGGAACAACCGTGTAGATATAACCGATGACAATCAATTGCGTTTCAGTCAGATATAAGGCATCTGTATAAAGATCGCCTAAATCCAAATCCGCTTGAAGCTCTGCTGTGTGGTCATCCAGGATATCGATGACTCTGATCTTATTTTGAAATCTTGAAGCATAATAAATCGTATATCCGTCTGTCTTGACGATATCCGCTTCATCAACACCTTCTATTTGGGTATTGGTTCCGATATAGTCTCTTTCTTCACCACCAGCATAATCTTCGGCGCCTTCCATGTTGGGTGCCAATTCATCCACTGCGATATCGCCTCTGAAGAAGTCATTCCACCAGGGAGATGTATTCGCTTCATCGATGATTTGCATCAGATTGGATAACGATTGAACCGGTGCCGCATTCACTAATACGCGTTCTCCCATCGTGATGGGAATGCTGAACGCTCCAGTTGAAACGGTAGCAACCACCAAAAGTGAGCTTAAAACGAATCCATAGGATCTTTTAAGCCAATAAAGACCTGATACCTTTGGTACCACGACATGATTTGTTTTATGAAATTTACCTAATTTATTATTCCATAGAATATCTGAAATAAAACGAGCTCCAAAAATAACAACAACAACTGATAAAACTGATACGATGATCCATCCTGTTAAGGTCATAGACTAATCCTCCTTTTTTTGAATGCCTAATGCATTCTTGAAATCTTTAACGAAGGAACGTGAAACCTCAAGGTGAGTACCTGTGACGAGTTCTAAGTCCAGCTTGGCGTTGAAGGAAGTCCTGATGTATCTGATTTTAGAGATACTGACAATGAAGGACTTGCCGATACGCACAAAGTGATAGGGTCTTAGAATTTCCTCAAGCTGATATAAAGGCTGTTTGATCATCTGGCTGGACATATTTAGGGTGTGCGCATAAATATCATCACCGAATGCTTCCAGGTAAGTGATTTCTGTAACCGGAAGCTGAATCCAACCGCTTGGTGTTTGAAACATGATTTGAGATTGCTCATAGGCCAACATTTCTAAAATCGGCTTGATTTTTTCCAAATCTGAATCATCCAAGATAATTCCAACTTTATGATCAGGTACTTCATTTGGATCATCTGTCAACACAAGATTGTAATCGGATGACAGTCTCGATTTGATTTTCTCGACGTCTTCCTTGTTCCAAATGATTTTAAGCATAGAGGGGTTCCTCCTATTCACAGTATAGTACAACAGATTTCAATAAAAAAGAGATAAAGGACAAGATGCAAAATCAACCGGTATGTTGCATGATTTGACTCTATTTTAACATGTTTCACCTGATTATAACCACTACCATTGATAAAATAAAAAAGTCAATCCCGGTTTCAAGATCGACTTCATGAAGTATATTTTTAGATATTTTGATACCTGTTTACTTTTTTGCGGGTCAAATCGATGAACATCTTGGAGATTGCAATGAAAATGACATAGAATTCAAGTCTGCCTAAGAACATTCCAAGTGTTGATGTCCATAAAATCAATGGATGGGCGTTATACCCGGTGATACCGACACTTAAGCCGACTGTACCTAATGCAGAGGCGAATTCAAATAATGAATCTTCAAGCGAATAACCAAAGGCTGAGAAGATTAGCGTACCAACGATTAAAACCATGATATAAAATTGAAGGAATGCATAATTCTGNNAATTGATCTTTAACACTCCAAAAGAGTGACTTAAAAGCTAATGCTACACGGTATTGTTTCATACCTCCGCATGTTGAACCCACACCAGCACCCATAATCATACCAATCACAAGAATGCCGTAAAACGCAGCAGGTAGACCTAAAAATGAAGGTATGCTTTGATATCCGGTACCAGTAATCGCTGATATGAATTGAAAACTGCCATATCGCAATGCGAGGGAGAAACTACCACCATAAAATGGGGTAAGGATCAGAATGCTGAACACTGTAGCGATTAAAATAATGATTGCAATAGACTTGATTTCGATATGTGAAAAGAAATTTTTGAATTTACCTGATAAGAGCATCAAATGTGCAAGGAAGTTTGTTCCGCCCAAAATCATTAATACCATGGTAACAATTTCAATTGCTAAACTGTTATAGGCTGCGATACTTCCCGCCTGCGTAGAAAATCCACCAGTTGCAACAGCACATATCGCATGATTGATGGCATCAAAGGGTGACATCCCAAAAATCATATAAAGAATAAACCCAGCGAATATATATCCTACATAAATCAAAATGATGATGCGTCCGGAGCGAATGAGATTGGGAACTAATTTATCTGTGTGACCTTCTGTATTGTATAAACGCATTCCGAACTTATCTGAAATTGCTGCTGT
>DOYO01000096.1:0-3481 GCA_003518475.1 Acholeplasmataceae bacterium | reverse complement strand
ATCAGTAATCCGATTAAAATCGTGATGATTCCAGGAACAACAAAAAACAGAGCTTGGTCAAGCTCTTCTGGATAGAATGCGAGCACGATTAACGGGAAAAGATTAATAATGCCGATTAAGATGGCAAAGATACCCAAATAGTTAAGAATAAGCGGATATCCTGATGTGATCTTGTTCGCTTTGGAGGTCATTTTTTCTTCTGAATGAAATCGATGATTTCTTCCTGTTCTGTTGGAGTGGTGATGATGATCAGCTTGTCATCTGGTTTGATGACCGTGCTACCTTTTGGAATAATGACATGAGGATCGCGGAAAATGCAGCTGATGTTGATATTTTTAGGAAATTGAATATCCATAATTTGCTTGTTGACCAGTGCGAAATCATCTTCTACGCCAAGTTCAAGCATGACAATCTTTTCATCTTCGATCGAAAGTGTCTTGATGATATTTTCGATTGAGGATTCATTGACGATGGTTTGTGCGAGCAAATAGGTTGAAGAAATAACGCTGTCGACACCAAGTTTTTTAAAGAGTTCAACATTTTTAGGGTTTCTGACTTTAGATACTGTTTTCTTGATATTGAATAAACGCTTCGCAGTGATGCAAGTGATGTAATTATCGGTATCATTGTCTGCGAGTGCGATCAATACATCCGCATTATGCGCTTCCGCATCGGATAAAACATAAGCCTTGGTAGGATCTCCTGGAAATACAGCGATATCATTGTTGCTTGAGATATAGTCTGCAAACTCCCGATCGGAGTTGATGACGATGAGTTGATGATGTTCTTGCTTCAGCATTTTGACAATAAAGTCAGCTTCATGCTTTCCGCCTGTGATGACTATTTTCATTTTTCTTCCTCCTCATCATTAAGCGTTAAAAATTCATTGAGAGAAAGTGTGAACGGATAAATCGCTTTGATATAGGTTCCTTCTAGTAGTCTGCCTTTGTCAGTATCCGCCAAACGGACAAATATGTTAGGTACATTATAAACATAGTAACAAATATGCGAAAGGAAAATATTGACATTATCACTATCCGTGGTAATCACAACCGTCTTCGCATGCTTGATATAAGAATTTTCCAATACGGATAAATCTGTCGCATCTCCGACAACCTGATAACCTGAAAATGATTCTGCAAGTTTTCTGAATGAATCCTCAGTCGCATCGATAATGATGACATCTTCTCCCGATTCAGACATTTTAGCAGCGATATTCGCTCCCAAACGACCTGAACCAATCACGATGAACTTGTTTCTTTTCATATTGATTTCTCCTTGTGCAACAATCCTTGATGAACATTGATAAGAATATTTGTAATAATAATTTGAACACCTAAATTATTTTATCATTTTTTTCGAAATTGTTTTAAAAAAAAAGAGTATTCGACTATATTCTACTCTTTTTCACTCAAAATTCAGCACTAAATCGAACGTTCCAGCAATTTCTTGTAGGTTTTATCCATAAGGATAGCACCGAAGGGAGCTGTAATGATGATGGCCAATACGGCGACTGTGAGGATTAAATTTCCAGATGATATTCCCAATGATAATGGAATCGCTCCGATTGCCGCCTGCACTGTCGCTTTAGGGGAGTATGAAATACCGACAAATAGCTTTTCTTTCGCGTTCAATCTTGTTTTGATTAAGGAAATAAAGACCCCAAACATTCTGAAAATCATAGAAATCACGATCAATAGGAGCGCAAATAAACCAACATTGGCAATCACAGAGATGTCTACTGCTGCTCCAACCAAGACAAACAGCATGATTTCAGCAATTACCCAGATCTTTTCGAACTTTCCAACAAGACGTTTCGCTAAAACCATATGTTTTTTTAAAATGGTTCCCCCCAAGGCCATGATGCCGACAAGCCCTGAAATGGGTAGAAAACCAGATATTGTCTTTTCAAGAACGATGAACAAAAAACCAATGCTGAAGATGATTAAGACCTTGATCGTATCTCTCAAATGAAACTTCTTAAAGAACCAAGATAGAACGAGTCCTGAAACAATACCTAAAAAAACACCTAAGATGATTGAAACAGGGATGAACAAGAATGTTAATAAGGAAACAGTTGAACCTTGATAAACCTGAATGAGCGATGTAAAAATGACAATGACATAGACATCATCAATAGATGCTCCTGCCATGATAAGCTGAGGAATCTTCTTTTCTTTTCCATACCCGGACTCCATCAGTTTGATCATACGAGGCACGACAACCGCAGGTGAAACAGCTGCGATGATTGCTCCCATGATGGCTGCATCCAAATAGGAAATGCCAAAGAAAAGCGGTGCGAAGATAATGACTGCAACCATTTCGATGGTTGCTGGAATGAAGGATAACAATAAAGCAGGTCTCCCGACCTTTTTCAAATCCTCTAAATCCAAAGATAAGCCTGCTCTGATCAAAATCACGATTAAGGCGATTTGCCTTAAATCTGCAGATAACGATAAAATGCTTGGATCAATCAAGTCCAAAACAAACGGTCCAAGAATGATTCCTGAAAGAAGCATACCGATGATTCCAGGCAATTTCAGTTTGATAAAGAGTTGTGACAGCAATAAAGCGGTTAATGTAATGATTGATATACTAAAAAGCATATGTTTTTCCTCCAAAAAAAAACTCTACAACAAAAATTGTTGTAGAAGTCATCAGCTTTCGCGGTTTTAGTCAATACTATGGGAGACGTTCATTCCCTAGTGCTTATTATACAATGTTAATGATTTTTGTCAAGGTCTTCTTGAATAACATTGGATGCTTCATGCTTTCTTGGTAGAGGAACAAGCATGGAGACTCGATTTTGATAGTCTTTATATTCAGGTCTTGTACGTAAGATCTTTCTTTCCATCATCGGTATACTGATGAATAGAAATAAAGCATTCATGAGGATTGGAGCGATAAATAGAATATCAATCTTTAGAACTGTTCCGAAATACATGATGTAAACTCCATACCATACCATGATTTCACCGAAGTAATTAGGATGTCTTGAATATTTCCATAAGCCTTCTTCAATACATTTCTTTTGACCCTTTGTTCTTTCCTTGAAATCGCACATCTGCTGATCAGCGATCAATTGAATAAACGCCGAACCGATGACAATCAAGAAACCAGCCCAGGTGAACACATTGACTTCAGGATTGGATTGAATGAAAAGAGTCGCACCGATCAGTTGAACAAATACGATTAGGGTAGGAAACATTTGAATGCCGAAAAGATTGGATAAGAAATAGAGTTTAGGTGATTTTTGATAAATCATCGTATAGCGCCAATCCTGCTCCTTGAAGCCTGTCCAGTTTTTTGCCCAATTGAAAGTCAGCCGGACCGCCCAGACGAGAATTGCCACATAAAGCAAAACAATTGCAAGATTGATGGAAAGATTCAGATGAATGATGACTCCGGTCAGCATCACAACAGGAATCACGCTCCAATAAGGATCGTAGACGCTCGCATTGTGCAATGCCAAGCTGAATAT
>DOYO01000039.1:353-7212 GCA_003518475.1 Acholeplasmataceae bacterium | reverse complement strand
GGTGTAGATAGTATCATCGATCATATGATTTTAAAAGAAGATTTGGAAAAGGCGAAGACCTACTCATCCCTCTTTTCATCATCCTTTGACGACTTTTATTTAGGACTCTCTTTAGATACGTTTGACATGGAGATGAAGGTTGCTCCCAAATTGAGTGCGATCAGCACTTCACAAGGTATCAAGATGCTTCCCGTCCATCAAACTTCTTACCTCACCAAGGAAGATAAAGAGGTTTATGAAGCCCTCATTCAAATTGATAATGAAAAGAATGAAATGCCTAAGGATGCCAATTATGCATTATTGAGCAAGGAAGAAATCAAGGAATTATTTGCTGACTACGCATTCATTTTCAATCATTTGACATCCTTTGTTAATAGTGTTTCTTATACCTTTGAAGATCCAAAATTTCAGATGCCCGTGTATAAAATCGAAGAGGGAACAACCAATGAATACCTAAGATCTTTAGCAACCATGGGACTCAAGAAAAGACTCAAGAAACTTCCAAACGCGAACGTTAAAACCTATCAGGAACGCTTGTTGTATGAGCTTTCCGTCATTCATAAAATGGGATTTGACAATTACTTTTTAATCGTTTATGATTTTGTCAAATACGCAAAAACACATGATATATTAGTTGGTCCAGGCAGAGGTTCATCTGCCGGATCTTTAGTTGCATATTGTTTAGGAATTACCGATGTCGATCCTATCACTTATGACCTTCTTTTTGAACGGTTTTTAAATCCGGAACGTATCAGCATGCCGGATATCGATATGGATTTTCCAGATAACAAGCGAGATGAAGTACTCCAGTACGTCAGAAATAAATATGGAGATAAGCATATCATTTCGATTGTGACATTTGGTACGTTCGCCCTTCGTTCATCGATTAGGGATATCGCGCGCGTCATGAAAATTGATCCAATGAGAGTCACTGGAATCATCAAGCGCGTCACGGATGAAAAACTGGATTCGACTGATTATGAAATGATGCGTCTTGTCCGTGTCGCGAAAGCAATCGAAGGTCTTCCAAGACATACGGGAACGCATGCTGCAGGAATGATTTTAGCTGAACAAGACTTATCACAATATATCCCTTTGCAGAAGGGTCTTTATGACTTTTATCAAAGCCAGTTGGAAGCGAAGGATCTTGAATCCTTAGGCTTATTGAAAATCGACTTTTTGGGCATAAGGAATTTAGCTGTGATTGATGATGTCATCAAAGCGATTCATCGACTTGGTGAACCCTTCATTTTAGCGGATTTGACCTTAGATGATGAAAAAACTTACAAGCTTTTGGAATCAGCGGACACTTCAGGTATTTTCCAGTTGGAATCATCAGGCATGCGTGCTTCTTTGAGAAAACTAAAACCCAACACATTTGAAGATATCGTTGCTATTTTAGCCTTATATAGACCGGGTCCGATGGATAACATCAATGAATATATCGAACGCAGAAACGGTAAAGCATTCAGCTATGTGCATCCGAATCTTGAAGGCATCTTAAAACAGACCTATGGAATCATTGTCTACCAGGAACAAATCATGCGGATCGCGCATGAATTTGCAGGATACACCTTGGCGGAAGCTGACTTGCTCCGACGCGGTATTTCGAAGAAGGATAAAAACATATTAGACAGTGAACGCAAACGCTTCATTGAAAAATGCAAGATCAAAAACTATAGCGAATCCATTGCGGAAGAGATTTATGATTACATCGTCAAGTTTGCCGATTATGGATTCAACAGAAGCCATAGCGTCGCATATTCTTTAGTCGCTTATCAGATGGCTTATTTAAAAGCCAATTACTTTCCTATTTTCATGACGGTTTTATTATCTTCAGTCACAGGAAATGAGGGAGTTACCTCAGAATATATCAATGAAATCAGAAAACAGCAAATACCCATCCTTCCTCCTGATATCAACAAGAGCACAGACCAATACATCTATGATCAAAAATCAATTTACCTTCCTCTTTTAGCAATCAAGAGTTTAGGGAAAATCGCAGTCAATAAAATCATGGAAGAACGTAAGAAGGGTGAATTCAAGGATTATCAAAATTTCAAATTACGCATGAAGAAAGATTTGAATGATAAGAACTTGGAAATGCTGATTCATAGCGGTGCCTTAGATTCATTCAAGTTAAACCATAAAACCATGAATTATCATAAACAAATCGATGATGCAGGATATGAACAGTACATCACCGATTTCAAATTGATGGTCACAGATGATTATGCATTCGCAGAAAAGGCGCAATTTGAAAAAGATGCCCTTGGGTTTAATATTGTTTATCATCCGATCAATGCTTTTCAAGATGTTATTAAAAAGTATAAGCTCAAAACCTTATCTGTCTTTGAAAAAGAACTAGAAGCTAACGTTTTGGCGTTTATCAGAAAAGTGAAGGTCATTAAAACTAAAGCAGGCAAAGAGATGGCATTTGTAGAACTTGATGATGGAAGCACCCAAATGGAAGCAACCTTATTTAGCGAAACCTATGAAAAATATGCAAGTCTGTTGACAAATGACGTACAAATCTTCAAAATAAGAGTCAATGATTATAAAAATCAAAAAACCTTCCTGATTGAACAGATCAAAAAGATGGATTGATGCGAGTGGAGAAAATCAATGAGATTCGATGAATGGACAATTGAACAAAAAACAGATATCGATATTGACTACCAAAATCGTTTTGGCGGTCAAATCCGAGTCTTGAAAAAACTATATAAAACCAAACAGGATCCTATTCTGCTGGATGAACTTCTTGAAAATGTAAGTTCTGTTTTATTTCAAGCCATGCAGCTTCAGGGAGTCGACCATGCAGAGGCGTTATTAGAACGCATGTTTCTTTCTGTATTGGAATATGATATAATCATCTTTGACGAATCCGAACTGAATGAATATACAGTCAATGTTTATTTTTATAATGATTACCAAACACTTGAATATTCCGATATACGGATTAAGAATGCTTATGACATCAAAAAACTGATTCGAATGATCCTGCATATAGGAATTGTTTATGACAAACTCCTGAATCGTGATCCGGATGCTGAAAAGCATCTGAATGATTATAGGCTCTTAGAAGGATTCGATTCCGATTTCGTACCAGAATCTGGTCAGGGACACACAACTAAAAATATCAACTAGAAGGACTTGCGCATGACAAAAGAAAGCAGAATTGAGATATTAAAAGCCGTCAAAATAGGACTGGCATTTAATGTTGGTCTCGCAATATTGAAATTAACATTTGGAATCTGGGGAAATGCTCAAGCCCTCATCAGTGATGGCTTGAATTCTTTTTCTGATGTCTTCATTAGCATCATGCTCTTGGTGATCCTAACGATTGCTACAAAGAAGCCTGATCATGACCATCCTTATGGACATGAAAAGTTTGAAGGTTTGGCCTATTTCGTGCTTGGGGTGATCTTTTTCATCACTTCGATTTTTATTGGAATCTTTGCTGTTGAATCCATTGTCGCTTATATAAAGCATCCAGATAACTTTGATTCCCCGCATGTTTTAACCGTTATTGTCTCCATCATCGCACTCTTGATCAAATTCGTTTTATATAGATATTACCTGATCATCAGCAGGAAACACAAAAGTCCGACACTTAAAGCAGATTCGAAAAATCATCTTTTAGATGCTTGGGCGACATTATTTTCTGTGATCGGGTTAACGTTAGCGCAGTTTGGTCTGATCATCTTTGACTTTATCGCTTCGATCATCATCGGTTTATTCATCTTAAGACTCGCGGTTCAAATCTTATTGGAATCTGTTGCGTATCTTGTCGATCAAGCGCCTTCAGACGAAGAAGTTACCAGAATCCACGAAGTTATCCTATCCATTGAAGGCGTCGTGACTGTCGATGATTTGAAGGTTAGAAATCATATGACTCAAAAATATGTGGACGTTGAAATCGGAGTCAAGTCAACATTGACATTGAGTTCTGCGCATAAAATCGCAGAAAATGTTCATCATAAGGTCGAATCTGAGTTCCCAGAAGTCATTCATTGCATGGTTCACGTCAATCCTCATCGTCAATGATTGCCATTGATAAGCCCTAAAGGGCACATAAATATATACGTAGATATATATGATTGTGTTTATAGGGCTTTTTTGCTAAAATAGATGTTAGAAGCAAGAATGAGAAAGGCGGGATTCATATGCCATCAATGCTGTTGATTCAATGGGGTGTGTTTGGCTTTTTCGTAGCTATCAATTTCCTATTGGGATTTTTCAGAGGTACCAGTAAATCTTTATATTTCACGGTCGTCAGTATTTTCCTAACGATTGTCACATTAATCATCGTATCCTCGATTTCGCTAAACTGGTTTTTATCAGCAACATTTACCTTTCAGGATCTGATTGCACTGATTCAAGGTTACTTGCCGATTACAGTTCCAGCGGATATCCTCGCTTATCTGATTGACCCCGCACTCACGGGTTTAATTGTTGCTATCATTGACTTAGTCATCCGCGTGATCGCATTCTTTTCACTATATCCAGTTATCAAATCACTTTTAACGCTCATTATATTCAAGCCCATCTGGAAACGTATCATTCTCAAAAAAATGCTTGCTAAACAAAATGAAAAAGAAAAACAAGAATTTGAAGAAGATTCAGAAAGAAATTCAACCAAAAAGAAATTTGTTCCTAGAAAGAGATTGAACAAAAATATCATGAGCCGTTTCTTCGGCGGCATGGTGGGCTCTGTACGCGGAGCTGTTGTAGGGTTCATCTTCTTATTGCCAGTCCTCGTCTTCTCAGGCTTCATTGCAGGTTTAGGCTCTGAACCAACCATCGAATCCAATAACAATGCACAACTTGGTGCAGGAAACCAACAATTAATCGCTCTACCAAGCATGGTTCAAGACTATTTGGATCAAGTGAAGGAAATGAACGAACAAGGATTGGCATCCATCACTTCACAAATTTTAATCGAAGGTAAATCCATCGACCGCTATGTCTTTGACATGGTTTTTACGGTCGATGTTTATGATTTTGAAGATGAACTGGAAGAAGCAAGCGAATTCAACTTCGGCCAGGAACTAGAAAGCATCTTAGGGATTGCTACCATCTTGATGGATGGCGGTTATTTGGACGAAGGGTATGATTTCAATACCATTTCCAGTGACAACTTAGGAGACATCGAACAAATATTTACTTATATCAGCAAATCCAATCTGCTTGGATACATGATTCCGTTTGCTACACAATATGGAATCGAAAATTTCATGCCAGATGATTTAGCATATGATTTCAGTACAAGACCAAACGGCCAAGCAGCATTAGATGCATTCACAGAAGTAGATTGGTCCTTGGAATTCATGAGACTTTATGACATTATTGAAGCGACATTAGAATTTGGTTCACTTGCAGAAATCATGGGTTACCTTTCAGATCCAACAACAATGCTTGAGCTTACCGCTGAACAGGGAACCAATCTTGCAAATATCGTACGTGCATTCGGAAATTTGGAATCCTTAGCGATTATCCATCTGGCTGCAGACTTTGCAGTATCGAGCACACAGGCTCAAGACATGGTTACATGGGTTGATCCGGCAGATCGTGAAGCCTATTTAACTGAAGAATTATCATTTATCTTTGATAATGCCGATTTCTTCATTGGTGAAACCGGTCAGTTTGCTAGAATTGCCAATTTGATTGACGCAATCTTCACAGATGAATTCGGTGATGTGGATCT
This sequence comes from Acholeplasmataceae bacterium, assembly GCA_003518475.1. Taxonomy (GTDB): domain Bacteria; phylum Bacillota_I; class Bacilli_A; order Acholeplasmatales; family Acholeplasmataceae; genus Peloplasma. The sequence continues at coordinate 1,505 of DOYO01000039.1, read as the reverse complement.
AACTGCGCTTGCAGAAGCATCTTCAGATCCAACACAATTTCTCGCCCTCCAAAATGAAGAGTGGATTTCCAATATATTCACAAAAATCACAGAAATAGAAATGCTTGTCGAACTGATTCCGCTTGGAGTCGATTATGCACTTTATAGTGCATTAGGCGACCAAGTCGATGCTGCATTGGCAGATGAGATTTCAACAGCGATGAATGAAATCGAATGGGATACAGAACTTCAAAATATCGGTAGCATTTATATTGAAGCGACTAAATTGGGTATCGCAGCTCTTGGCGGCGATACAGATACCATGGTGATTGTCGACGAAGTTGTCACCAATCATATGGATACTCTTAGACTGATTGTTGAAAAGATATTTGAAGACAGCCAGGTTGTCAATGCCGCCCTCGAACTTGCAAGTCCAGCAATCATCGACCAATTCGTCACCGACGAATTGCTCAATGATGTCGTCACAAAGACCTTGATGAGCGATCCTGCAAGCGGAGTTGTCGATTTTAACTTCGGTCAGGAAATCAATAATATCTTAGACATCGTTGAATCGATATACTTATTCACGTCAGCATCAGAACTTACAAGCTTCTCAGATATGATTTTGGATGATAAGATTCAGTTGTTCTCAAGCTTCGGTTCTCTGACACCAGAACAATTCGCTGAATTCTCCACATCCTTTGAAGAACTTCAGATTATCCAAAGATTAGGAACGACAGGACTTGAATATCTGCAGACGACTTTAGATAACGATATGCTCTATATACCTGCAGAAGTTGATTTAGGAAATGAAATAACAACCATCTTAGGATTGGTCTATACTGCAGCTGCTTATACCTATGACAATAGAGATGTTTATCCTTCCTATGAAGAAATAGATTTCGCCCCACTATTGGCGGATGAAGTTTTCAGATCTTATTTGATCGATACGCCTCTAGATAATCATTCAGACTTTTTAATCGCGAATATCGCACACAACGTATTGACATTCAGCGCTGATGAAGCCATGTCAGCATATATAGCTGTGCCATCGACGTTGGCGCTCGAAGGACCTGAATCTGCAGCCTGGGCTACAGAAGTCAACGCATTAATTGGAGCGATCTTTGATATTGGAGCATCCTTTGAAGGCTCTACCGTGCTCAAACTTACCTT
>DOYO01000039.1:0-296 GCA_003518475.1 Acholeplasmataceae bacterium | reverse complement strand
TTGGATGGCGATATGCTGAAGCTTGGCATGTTTGTTGAATTCATTCATGGTTTGGCAGTTGTTGCAGATGATATGTTTAACTTGATGGGTATTGAAACATTAGGTGATTTTAATGCCATTGAGGGTTCGGATGCTTATCTTTCCGCATTCTCTGGTTTGCAGGATGAATCGATTGAAGCATTCAGCAATATCACCATCATCAGAGGCGTGATCAGTGAAATGCTGATGAGCGCTGAAGTTCAATCCTATTTGGTTGAAACTGTCAATACCGCTCAAGATATCATTGCTTTGGATGC
>DOYO01000050.1 GCA_003518475.1 Acholeplasmataceae bacterium | reverse complement strand
TGTTGACAATTGATATCTAATATAGTAATATTACATAGGTACAATAAATTTTTATCCACTTGAAAGCCCTTATTTCAAAAAAAATAAGAATATAAGGAGAAAACACACAATGAAAACTTACATGGCAAATGCGCAAACTATCACTCGTAAATGGTTTGTCGTAGACGCAGAAAACAAGACTTTAGGTCGCTTAGCAACCGAAGTCGCATCCGTATTAAGAGGAAAGCATAAACCTATCTACACTCCACATGTAGACTGCGGTGACTATGTGATCGTCGTTAATGCTGAAAAAATTAAATTAACCGGTAAAAAATGGACTAAAAAGCTTTATTATAGCTACTCGGGCTATAATGGCGGTCTTTCTTCACTGGCAGCTCAAGATGTTATGGCTAAATTCCCAACACGCATGGTTGAAAAAGCTGTGATTGGTATGTTACCACATACTCGTTTAGGCGAACAAATGGCAGACAAGCTGTTTGTGTATGCTGGTCCTGAACATAAGCATCAGGCTCAACAACCAGAAAAATTGGAGGTATAACTAAATGGCTAAAGAACTCGTACAATATTTCGCAACAGGAAGACGTAAAAAATCAGTAGCAAGAGTTATTCTTACAAGTGGCAAAGGCGAATTCATTATCAATGGACGCACATTTGAAGATTATATTCCATCTGCTGCAACACGTCTAGACGTTGTGCAACCACTCGCTTTAACAGAAAGCGAAAGCAAGTATGATATTTCCGTCAACGTTTACGGTGGCGGTCTTACAGGACAAGCTGGAGCAATCCGTTTGGGCATCACACGCGCTTTAATGGAAATCAATCCAGAATTGCGTTTGATCTTAAAACCTGCTGGACTCGTAACAAGAGACCCACGTTCCAAGGAACGTAAAAAGTATGGACTTAAGAAAGCTAGAAAAGCTTCACAGTTCTCAAAACGTTAATCAGTTTGGGACCCAAATTGGGTCCCTTTCTTTTTTTTATAGTATAATATGAATGAATCTAACTTTTGAGGTCTGTTTATGAAGTTGAATTATCGCAACACGTTTTATGTCGGTTTAATCTTTTTTATCATTTCACTATTCTGGCAAACCTATGATATGCTCATCGCACGCACCTTAATTGACAAGTTTGGATTGAATCAGACTTGGTCTGGAATCGTGATGGCATTCGACAACATTATGGCGGTTATTTTATTACCGCTTTTTGGCGCATTATCCGACAAAAGCAACTCAAAAAGAGGAAGAAGAACNNGTTCAAACCTTAAAAATACAAGCGACCGATATCGTAGAAAACCACTACGACATCGCATTTAATGATCTCGCGGATGTCAGAGATTCCGAGCACTGGCTGACCGTTGTTGATAATATGACATTAGAACGCGAGGAAAGCTTCAACCTCGGGAAAATCAGCGGTTTTGAATTGGATTTATGGGAAGATGATATCCAAATACCGATGCTCGAAATTATTTCAGATCATCCGACAGAGCTGACAAACCGAGAACTATCCATCATCAGAGATTTATATTATAACTATCTATCCAACCGGGCATGGGAGGTCACCTCGAACAATCTAGGCAATCTCCTCGTGTTTGTAGGGATTTTATTTGTCGCCTTAGTCTCGATGGCGATTTATCGTTCTCCAGCCGTAGCGCTCATGCCAGACGTCACCATCAAGCCTCTGCGCAGTAAAGCGAACGCGATCATTACCTTAATGGGAACATTAGGAGGCGTGCTCTCCATTTATATCATCAATTTAAGCGGCATCGATACCCATTCCTATGATTATCACGGCAGCGTATATTTCATGATTGCCATCATCATGATCATTGTTTTAGGCATATTCCTTTGGAAGGTCAGGGAACCTAAGCTTGTCAAGGAAAAACAAGATATTGAAAAGCAGCTTCAAATCTTCAGCCAGGATAACGATGGGCAAAAAAATGGAATCGCCCAAATGACCAGGAAACGCCGGATTTCACTCTATCTGATGCTGACCTCGGTATTCCTGCTATTCGCAGGATATAACGCGGTCATGTCAAAAATATCGGATTATCTTCCGAAGGTTCTTAACTTGAATTTCTTTGATTTCCCATTCATCATCGCCCAGGTGTTCATCGTGCTCATCATTCTCCCTATTGGGATTTTATCGATGATCTTAGGTAGAAAAAGAACGGTATTGCTGGGCATGGTCATTTTGATCATCGCGATGGGATCTGTATATTTCCTACAAGAAAACGAAGCTTGGAAAACAGCCGGAATCATCGGTATCGCCGGTATCGGCTGGACGATGATCGGCATCAACACCTATGTCATGGTTGTTGAACTTTCAAAAGGAAACGATGTGGGAAGATACACAGGGTATTACTATGCCGCATCCATGTCCGCTCAGATTTTCACTCCGATCTTTTCAGGTATTTTAATGGATAATTACGGCCGTTTGATCTTATTCCCTTACGCGACCATCTTTATCACTTTATCCTTATTCACCATGATTTTTGTACGACTCGGAGATACGACCAAGGTTAAAAAAAGCTGGCTGCAAGCCTACCGCGAAATGAAGGAAAAACTATGAAAATACTTGTCATCGGCTACTCTAGCTCAGGAAAATCCACATTTACCAAAAGACTCGCAAATCATTATCATCTTCCAGCGCTCCATATCGACCGTATTTTCTTTGGACCGAACTGGGTTGAACGGGATAAAAAAGTCGTCGAATCCGAGATTAAAGACTTTATCAAGCAAGATTCCTGGATTATCGATGGTACCTATAGAAAGCTTGC
>DOYO01000104.1 GCA_003518475.1 Acholeplasmataceae bacterium | reverse complement strand
CTCCCAAAGAGTAACGGAGGCGCCCAAAGGTACCCTCAGAATGGTTGGAAATCATTCGTAGAGCGCAAAAGCATAAGGGTGCTTGACTGCGAGACCAACAAGTCGAGCAGGGACGAAAGTCGGGTTTAGTGATCTTACGGTACCGCATGGAAGGGCCGTGACTCAACGGATAAAAGCTACCCTGGGGATAACAGGCTTATCGCTTCCAAGCGTTCACAGCGACGAAGCGGTTTGGCACCTCGATGTCGGCTCGTCGCATCCTGGAGCTGGAGAAGGTTCCAAGGGTTGGGCTGTTCGCCCATTAAAGCGGCACGCGAGCTGGGTTCAGAACGTCGTGAGACAGTTCGGTCTCTATCCGTCGTGGGCGTTGGAGATTTGAAGGGAGCTGCCCCTAGTATGAGAAGACCGGGGTGGACATACCACTGGTGCACCAATTGGCCTACCAGGGCCACAGTTGGGTAGCTATGTATGGAAGGGATAAACGCTGAAAGCATCTAAGCGTGAAGCCCACCTTAAGATGAGATCTCCCAATTTAGTAAGACCCCTTATAGACGATGAGGTTGATAGGATAGGTGTGGAAGTGCGGTGACGCATGAAGCTGACTATTACTAATAGGTCGAGGACTTAACCTAATATATACAATTTGATTACAATGCGCAGAATTTATCTAGTTTTGAGAGATGTCTGGTGACGATGGCGAAGTGGACACACCTGTTCCCATCCCGAACACAGAAGTTAAGCACTTCAGCGCCGAAAATAGTTCTAAGGAGCGAAAATAGGTCGTTGCCAGGCAAACCTCACTTATTTAAAAATATATTAAGTCGCGTCACCCCAATAAACTGCCTACATAGCTCAGTTGGTTAGAGCACCTGACTGTTAATCAGGGGGTCCCAGGTTCGAGTCCTGGTGTGGGCGCCACTTAGACTTTAAACGGCCTTGCCGTTTTTTTAATGAGAAATAAACCATATGAATCACGTCTGGTGATGATGGCGAAGTGGATACACCTGTTCCCATCCCGAACACAGAAGTTAAGCACTTCAGCGCCGAAAATAGTTCTAAGGAGCGAAAATAGGTCGTTGCCAGGCAAAATATGAAAAAGAGAACATTAACCTGTTCTCTTTTTTGATTTTAAAAAGTTGTATAGAAAATCTGGATTCTTCTATCGATACAAAAACTTTAATAAAGGCTCTATTTCATTCAAGATTGGAACGATAATCAACGAAACAATGCTCATAAGCTTGATTAGAATATCCATCGAAGGTCCTGCAGTATCTTTAAATGGATCCCCTACAGTATCACCTGTGACTGCTGCTTTATGCGCTTCAGATCCTTTACCGCCAAGATTGCCTTCTTCAATATATTTTTTGGCATTATCCCAAGCCCCACCTGAGTTCGCCATGAAAACTGCAAGCATAATCGCCGAAACAAGTCCACCGACAAGCAGTCCCCCCAAGCCTTGCGCACCAAGCAGTAGTCCTGCAGCAATCGGTGAGAAAACTGCAATCATGGCAGGAAGAATCATTTCTTTAAGAGCTGCCTTTGTTGATATATCCACACATCTTGCATAATCAGGCAAAGAAGTGCCTTCAAGAATTCCTGGATCATTCTTATATTGCAGTCTGACTTCGTCAATCATTTTATTTGCAGCCTTGCCGACAGATTTAATGACAAGCGCGGTAAATAGATAGGGAAGCATCGCACCAATGAAAATACCAATCATGACACCAGGTTGGAGAATATCGATACCCTGTCCATCCGATAGACCTGCTGATTTTTCAAAGGCGAAGAATAGCCCGATGGATGTTAATGCTGCTGAACCGATGCAGAAGCCCTTGCCGATTGCTGCTGTTGTGTTTCCTACTGAATCAAGTTTATCTGTAATTTTCCTGACGCCTTCATCGAGCTTGCTCATCTGGGCGATACCGCCAGCATTATCAGAGATTGGACCATATGCATCGACAGAAATCGTGATACCAGCGGTAGATAACATCCCTACAGCCGCCAAAGCGATTCCATACATGTCATTTGTGAATAAAAATGAAATAATGATACCGCCAACAAGGATGACGACTGTTAAGAAGGTGGATTGCATGCCGACTGCAAATCCAGATATAACGTTTGTCGCGTGTCCGGTTCTGGATTGATTGACAATCTCTTTGACGTGTTTATAGTCACCTGAAGTGTAGTATTCAGCGATAAATCCAACACCGATACCGACTAAAAGACCTGTAGCTACCGCACCAAACAGTCCCCATGCGCGTGCTCCATCAAATAAGATATGACTGAAAATCATGCTGGCGATCAACATGATGACGGCGGCTAAATAAGTAGATATGCTTAAAGCACGTTGTGGATGGTTCCATTTTCTAAGCCTGATGATATAAACAGCAATGACTGCTGCAACTGCTCCCAATCCGGAGATTAGAAGCGGAAAGATGACTGCTGCAACCAATCCCGATAATATGCTTGTGTTCATGATGATGGTTCCATCTATGACATCAGCAGGTGTAAAGGTGACGAACGCGTATAATCCGAGTGTGAGAGAAGAAATGATAGATCCGACATAAGACTCTGTCAAATCCGAACCCATGCCTGCGATATCACCGACATTGTCGCCGACATTATCTGCGATTGTTGCTGGATTTCTTGGATCATCTTCAGGAATTCCTGATTCAACCTTGCCNNCCGAATAATGCGATTAAAGATGCTCCTAAGCCATAACCGGTTATGGTATTGACAGCGTGTGTTAACGCTAGGTATTGTTCCTTTGGATCAGAACTAGTTCCGCCAAAAACAAAGTAGAAGATCATGAACAAAATAGTCAGTCCAAATAATCCCAACCCTACAACAGTCAGTCCTAAAATAGAACCTCCAGAAAAAGCGACTCTCAAAGCAGCAGGCATACCTTCTGTATTCGCTGCTTGTGTGGTTCTAGAATTGGCTTTCGTTGCTGCATGCATGCCGACCCAGCCAGCCAATCCAGAAAAAGAAGCTCCAACGATAAAAGAAATCGCTGCTTTCCAACCAACACCTTCCGCTCCGCTGAGAGATGGAATAAGTTCTGTCAAGGCCAGCAAAGAACCTACACCGACTGAAAATATAATAATGATTCGGTACTGACGTTTCATAAATGCCATGGCACCCTGATGAATATACGAAGCGATTTCTTCAATGCGAGCATGGTTGACTTTGATTCTTTTCAACTTATGATATAGAATAAATGCATAAAGCAGCGCGATGAGCGCTGATATTGAAGCGATTCCCACAAATAGTGCTGTTGTTGAAAACTGGTTGAATGTCATACATTTTCTCCTTTTTCCTATCTTGCATGTTTGTTTTGTCTATTCAATTGTCCATATCTGGTTGTATTCTTTATTTTTATTGTAGCATAGGTTCATGAAATTGGAATACTGCATTTTTATATAAAAAAAACGGGATTCCGCAGAATCTCGTTTTGTTTGTTATTTAAGTAGCAATCTCAAACTGTTCAAAATGACCAATATTGTTGATGTTTCATGCGCTACAACTCCGATTGTAATATTAAATCCAGAGAACAAATCGATGTTGAATGCTCCAAAAATATTGCTTAGCATCAGGATTGTAATGACTGTGATGGAGAAGACGACGTTTTGAATCGTAACCTTGCGCATTCTTTTCGCAAGTCGGATTACCTTTGGAAGATTTTCCAGTTTATCATTCATGAAGACGATATCGGCGGTTTCCAAGGAGACATCTGTTCCAGTTCCCATCGCTACGCTGACATCAGCGATAGCAAGCGCTGGAGCATCATTGATTCCATCACCAACCATCATGACCTTGCCGACACTTTGTTGTAAAGCTTTAACGCGGGTTACCTTGTCTTCAGGAAAGCAGTTCGCTTCAAATAAATCTATTCCAGCTTCTTTAGCGATTGCAGCAGCAGTATATTTATTGTCACCGGTCAAGAGTACTGTTTTAATACCTTGAGCATTGAGTTCAGACATAACTGATTTTGCGTTGTCTCTGATGGTATCCATCAAAGCAACAAATCCGACAATCTCTTTATCTTTGATGATATAAACCATACTATGGCCTAAAATCGTGCAACGATCCAACTTCTCTTGAATTTCATCAGATATTCTTGCTTCAAATCTACCGATTTTCCAGGATGCTCCATCAATGATTGCTTCCATACCTCTGCCTGAAATCTCAGTCGTTTTAACGCCTTCTAATATATATTTTGGTCCTAAGTGATCGGTAATCGATTTTGCCAGCGGATGACCAGATTGTTTTTCTAGTGTATATAATATAGATAAAACTTTTTCTTGTTTGAGCGTACTGATAGTTTCAACGCGTACGACTTTAGGGATTCCGGTTGTGATTGTGCCTGTCTTATCTAAAACAACAGCTTTAAGCCCGATAAGATCTTCTAGATGCTTTCCACCTTTGATCAAGATGCGATGATGTGCCGCATTGGATAGAGCTGAAAGCATTGCTGGAGTGATGGATGCGACCAAAGCACAAGGAGATCCGACCACTAAAACGATGATTCCTCTATAAAATGCGTCAGACCAAGATAGCCAGTTGAACAGTGGAGGAACCAACATGAAGAGGATTGCGATGAGGATGACTACATAAACATATGTTTTTTCGATACGATCGATTGCGGATTGTGATTGGGTTTTATCCTGTTGCGCTTTTGCAACGAAATCAATGATTTTTTGAACAACAGACTGACTGGGATCCTTTGTTGTTTCGACGATGATGGAAGATTCGATGTTGATTGAACCCGCAAATACGGATTCTCCCTGCTCTCTTGAGACAGGAACAAACTCACCGGTAATTGCTGCTTGGTTCAATGAGGTAGCACCTTTTACGATTTTCCCATCGACAGGAACCATCTGGCCAACCTTGACGATAACTTGATCTCCAACCTTAAGATTTGCAACTAAAACTTCTGATTCCTGATCATCAATCATCAGTAATGCAGTCTTAGGAGCTAGTTTCAGCAAGCTTGTTAAAGCTTTTTCGCTTTTTGAAGTTGCATAAGATTCAAGAACACCACTGATTGAAAAGATAAGGATTAAAATAGCACCCTCAGAATAATTTCCAACGATGAACGCACCAAGTGCGGCAAGTATCATCAAAATTTCAACATTAAGCGATTTATTCTTAATGGTTAAATGTATACCCTCTTTAGCTTTTGCGAATCCACCGATTGCAAAGGAAAGACCGAACAGTGTAACGACATACCATGGTTGAGAACCTTGAATACCGCTGAGTATCATTGCTGTTGTAATAAAGATGATGGATATTAAGACTGAAACTGATTCAATAACAAGTTGTTTTTTAGACATTTAAACCTCCAAAATAATGAATTTCTACGATGATATTATAGCATAAAAATAGTTGATATTATAAATAAAAGCTCTTTTTATTATAAATAATAGTTTTAATTATAAAATAAATAATTTTTATCACATCTTGTTTATAATCATTTTAGTCTAAAGATGCAATATGTGAAATATATGTTAAAAAACTGGAATTTTCTCAATTTCGATTATTTCAACCTTTTCTAATTTTTTAAACCATTAAAACGTTTAGAATTCATTCATTTTTGATATACTAAAATAAGAGGAGATGATTGAGATGACTTTTATATATGAACAACATAAAATATACGTGCAGGATGAAAATGGAAAGATAATTGTGAATGCGACATTTCCATTGATTAAGGATGGTGTCGTTGTTATTGATCACACCTATGTTGATCCGTCTTTAAGAGGTCAAGGCGTGGCATCCGAATTGATGCATCATGTCTATAAACATATTAAATCCCTAGGATTTCAAGCAGTAGCAACATGCCCTTACGCTGTAGTGTGGTTTAAGAAGCATCAAGAATATAAGGATATCATCAACGAAGAGGTGCAGACACATATGGCACCAGAATGCCAAATTTAACTGGGGGTTACTACACATGAATAAGCCTTTATTGATTTTAGTTGCAGGAGGATCTGCATCAGGAAAAAGCACGGTTGTCCAAGAAATTCTGGATAAGGCAGGACTTGATGACGTATTGATTATCAAGCATGATGACTATTATCTCGATCAAAGCGATTTACCGCTTGAGGTCCGTTATCAGACAAACTATGACCATCCAAATTCACTAGATAATCAACTGCTTTTTAACCATTTAACTGCTTTGATGCAGGGGTACTCCATTGAAAAGCCAGTTTATGATTTTGTTCAACATACGAGAAGTCAGAAAATCGAGCATGTTGAAGTTAAACCAATTATTATCGTTGAAGGCATATTGATTCTTGAGAATGAAAAAATTAGAAATTTATCTGACATGAATCTGTTCGTAGAACTAGATGATGATACCAGATTTATCAGGAGAATGCTCAGAGACATGAGAGAACGAGGAAGATCTTTAGACAGCATCATCCTCCAGTATGAAAGTACAGTCAAACCCATGTTTCATAAGCATATCAAACCTACAAAGCGGTTTGCTGATGTGATTATTCCAAATGATAGAAAACACGACATCGCAGTAGATTTGATTGTAACAAAAATTAAACAAATATTAGGAGAGCGCAAATGATCCTAGTTGTTGCAGCAATGAAAGAGGAAATTAAAGAAATCATCCAAAATGAACTTCCTACGGTTAAAGTGATTTTATCAGGCATTGGCAAAGTCAATGCTGCACAATCTCTCGCAGAAGCAATCGCGAAATATCATGTGGATGCAATCTATAACTTAGGATTTGCAGGAGCGACTTACCCTTATCAGGTTGGAGACGTCGTCATGATTGAAGAAGCAGCATATCATGATTTTGATTTAACACTTTTTGGATATGCGAAAGGGCAAGTGCCTGGATATCCAGCTTCATTTTTTTCAGATGACAAGCTTAAAGAACTTGTTAGATTGAAATTTCCGAATATAAAATCAGGAAAACTGTTTACAGGGGACTATTTTATGACAGAAGTCAAAAAAGAGTCTTATCTTGCGGATATGGAAGGAACAGCATTATATCAGGTTGCACATAAGAAGCAATTGCCAATCATCAGCATCAAGATCATTTCTGATGTTATTGGCATGGATGATCATTATCAAGAATATAAAAAATTCGAATCATCAGTTGGTGCGATTGTTCTTAAAAATATATTTCTAAAATTATTTTTGGAGGTACAAGAGTGAAAGGGTTACTAGTGATTAGCAATGGAATTGAAGATGGGGAAGCTTTAGCGACAAGAGCGCTTCTCAGAAGAGCTCAGTTGGATGTTGTCACCATCACTTACGAAAGTACGCTTGAAATAGAAACTGCTTTCGGACTCAAAGTTAAAGCTGATTATTTTGCTACCGATGTTTACTTAAACGATTATGAATTTGTTGTCATCCCTGGTGGAGGATACGTATCTAAAGTCGTTGATCAAGATACCAATATCAAAGAACTTGTTAAATATTTTGACAAGCAAGGAAAACTGGTTGCTGCGATTTGCGCTGGTCCGAGATTTCTTGGTCAAGCTGGACTTTTAAACGGCAAATCATTTACAGCCTACAAAGGCAGTGAAAAAGATATGCCAAAAGGAACCTATCTGCCAGATCAGAAGGCTGTAAAAGACCGTAACATCATTACTGCAAGAGGTGCTGGAGCCATTTATGAGTTTTCTTATGAGATTATCAAGTATCTCCTTGGAGAAGAAAAAGCAGAAGCATTATTAAAAAACATCTTGTATTAAATACATCATAGATTGAGGGTTTACATGAAGACAAAAAGAAATTTCAAGTCCATATTTGTCGCAACATTTGTTGAATTATTTTTCTTCACGATGATGGGGACAATCGATGCAATCATGCTAAGCAATCTGAATGACCATGCTGTTGGTTCCGTTGGGAATGCCAATACGCTCATTCAGATTTTTGCTGTTTTGCTTCTAATTGTCACCAATGGAGTTGCGGTTTTAGTCTCTCAATATATTGGAGCGAATAGAAACGAAAAAGCGCGTCAAGTCATTGGTTCAGGTCTCCTTGTCAATCTATTGATTGGTCTTGCATTGGCAATCATCATGCATTTTTCTGTTACTTTTCTGCTCACCCTCATTCAAACAGATTCCAGTCTCATGGAAGATTCTAAAACTTATTTTCAGGTGATTGGATACTCATTTGTGTTTCTGGCATTCAGCGCAGTCGCTGCGGGTTCTCTCAGGAGCTATGGCTACGCTAAATACATCACGATCGTCGCGATATGCGGGAATGTATTGAACATATTCGGAAACTACGTATTCATCAACGGTTATCTTGGATTTCCGAGATTAGGGGTATTTGGAGCTGCAATTTCAACCTTTGGAGTTCGTGGCTTAATGATGATCACCTACTTGATTATTCTAATGATTCTTGTCAAATTCAAGCTTTCAGATCTGAAAATGGACAAGGAAAGCAATAAAAACATATTTAGAATCGGTCTTCCAAGCGCAGCGGAAAGCTTTAGTTATACGGCGATGCAGATTATTATTTTAGGGATGATCAACAGCCTTGGTCCTGATTTTACAACTGCTAAAACCTACATGAATATCATCTTAACCTACATCTATATTTTCAGTCTTTCTTTTGCAACTGCAAATGCGGTGATGACTGGTTATTATATTGGAGAAAGAAACTACGACAAAGCACATCGGGAAACGAACAAAGCAGTATTGAGAAGTTTCGTGACCGTATTATTGGTAACACTGATTGTCAATCTATCTTCAGGTCTGATTATCAATATTTTTACAGAAAATGTAGTGATCATCACGACAGTCAGAAAGGTACTTTGGATTGCACTTTTACTTGAGTTTGGAAGAAGCATCAACATGATAACACTTCAAGCGCTGCGCTCTGCTGGAGATACGACTTATCCGCTTATCATCGCGGTTATGAGCATGATGGGCATCGCTGTTCCTGTAGCGTATTTCTTTGGTATTTATTGGGGATTCGGACTGTTTGGAATCTATATCGCATATACATTGGATGAGCTGATTCGAGCTGGTTTTGCAGTATTCAGGTGGCATTCCAGAAAGTGGGAAGCAAAGAGCAGTTACTTAGAAAAAGACGTGGCAATCGGGTTGGAAAAAGTGTGATTTTATATAGTTGACGAAAGATGAAAAAACAATTTATTTTGTCTTGACAATTCATAATAAATTGGTATAATTATATATGCGCTTGTACATTGGCCCGTTGGAGAAACGGTTAACTCACATGCCTTTCACGCATGCATTCAAGGGTTCAAATCCCTTACGGGTCACCATTATTTTTTAATTAGACGCGGCGCGTTTATATAGAGTTTGTAGCAGAAGTAAACTCAAGAGTAGTACCCATAGCTCAACTGGATAGAGCGTTTGACTACGGATCAAAAGGTTGGGGGTTCAAGTCCTCTTGGGTACGCCATGTTTCGGGAAGTAGCTTAGCTTGGTAGAGCGCCTGGTTTGGGACCAGGAGGTCGCAGGTTCAAATCCTGTCTTCCCGACCATTTATTTGCGGGTGTAGTTTAATGGTAGAACCCCAGCCTTCCAAGCTGATGACGTGAGTTCGATTCTCATCACCCGCTCCATTCGATATCAAATCCTAGAGATAGGATTTTTTTTATAGGCATCGGTAAACTTTGTTTATCTATAATAAACTATTTTCATTTATAATAGAGATAATAGACTTAATACAAGGAGTAATTCACATGGCAGACAAAGAATTGCGTAAAAAGTTAGCTTTTGCATCCGCGGATATATTTGGCGGAGGATCATTCAACATCATCAACTTCCTTTATCCTGGATTTCTAGCTTTGACTGTTGGGATCAATCCGTTTTGGATAGGCTTCATCATGTTGGTTGCCAGAGGATGGGATGCTATTACGGACCCCTTGATGGGACATATTTCTGATCGAACCAAATCGAAACTCGGCAAGCGCAGGATTTATCTTGTATTCGCTTCCCCATTCGTTTTGATTTCGATGTATTTCTTATTCTTTCCTTATGCATTCTCTGATGCGACATTAAGAATCATCGCTGTTTTACTATCATATTTGGTATTCACAACAGTCCAAACAAGCGTCATGATTCCTTATTATTCATTATCAAGTGAAATCACTTCGGATTATCAGAAGCGCGCTTCCTATAATTCATATCGATTGGCATTCAGCATTTTCTCATCAATCCTCTGCGTTGCAGTTCCGGGAATCATCGTGTCGATGTATGCGGATGCAGCAATCGGATATCAGGTGATGAGTGTTTCGTTCGGTTTATTATTCGCACTCAGCGTTTTATTTACCGGCTTGTTCGCGAGAGAAGAAATACAGACTCCAATCGTTGAAGCCAAGCTTTCTGTCAAGGAATTGGTTAAACCCCTGTCCTTACGTCCATTCCGTCAATATTTAGGTATGTTTCTAGTGCTCCAAATGTCGATGGCGATCATGAGCGGATTATTTTTCTTTTATGTTGATTTTTATATCACCCAATCTGAAACTTTAGCGGGACAATCGACGATGGTCGGACTCATTTCAGCGGCATTGATGTTTTCCATGCAAATTGTCGCACTTCCGATCTATATCAAGATTATTTCCAAAAAAGGAAAAACATTTGCGTACCGGATTGGTGCGTACTTATGGATCTTCACCGCACTTTTCATTTTGGTCATTCCACAAAACGTGTCACCGGTTGTCATTTATTTGATTGCGGCATTGATGGGATTCGGTATCAGCGGTCCTGGTTTAGTTCCTCACACGATGTATGGGGATGTTGTTGATGCAGGTCAAATTAAGTTTAAAGACCGCTTAGACGGTCAAATGAGCGGATTTACCAACTTCATCAATAAGATTGCCCAAGCTGTAGGTCTAGCTTTGGTGATGTTCATTTTAGGTCTTGCTGGATTTCAGGAAAAAATTCCTGGAGGTGAAGCGGTTGTCAGCCAGCCTGATAGCGCGATGTTAGCGATTAAGATCATCATGGCGCTCGCCCCTCTCATCTTCATGAGCATCGGTATCTATATTTCATTCAAATACCGGATTGATGCTAAAAAGCAGCATGAAATCACCAATGCGATTCAAAACAAGCTGACCAATCAGGAAGAACTTATTGAATCATTGTAATCACACATGAAAAGGCCAAACTTAATACTCTATGTCTCTTTAGGATTTTTGGTCAAGATTTTCGCGTTTTTAAAAGGACAAAGAGTCACAAAGAAAGTTAAGATTGCAAGACCGGCAATCATTTTATCCAACCATACGTCATTTTATGACTTTATTTACACAACTGCGGCGATGTACCCGCAACGTGTCAGCTATCTGGCTGCGAATAAAATGTTTTATGATCCGCTTTTAGGATTCTTTTTGCATCTGGCAAGAGCAATTCCCAAGAGTCTTTTTCAAAGCGATCCAGCAGCAACGCTGAAAGCATTCAAGATACTTAAAAAAAATGGAATCATCTCCGTATTTCCTGAAGGTCAGATTTCGCCCATCGGAAAATCCCTAACTCCATCTTTTTCCATAGCTAAATTCATCAAGAAGGCTAGAGTTGACGTTTATACGGTTAAGCATCATAATGCCTATTTTGTGAATCCCCCGTGGTCAAAGAAATCATTTCCTGGCCGCATAGAAACAACAAAAGAACTGATTATCAAAAAGGAAAACCTTGAAACAATGTCATTGAATGAAATTTATGACGTTGTAGTAAAAGAGATATACTTCAATTCAGCGGCATTCAATGAAAAGAACAAGTTCACCTATCGCTTGAATCTAATCGATAACTTAGAGAATGTCATCTATCAATGTCCAGATTGTTCAAATGAAGGTCTTGAAGCGAGAAAAACACATTTATTTTGCCCGAAATGCCAACATACATTTATTTATGACAAGTATGGACGGATTGGAAATCACGGAATTGACCAGCTTTGGAGCAATCAGGAAAATACTGTGCAACAAGAAATCCTTAAGGATCAAAATTATCAGCTTTCAAGCGATGTTAAACTGGAAAGCTTCAGAAATGACCGGGTGGTCGAGGTTGGATTCGGCAGGTTATCATTGAATAGAAAAGAATACCAATTCAAAGGCATTGTCGACGGTGTTGAAACGACATATTTGTTCGATGTCAAAAATACACCGACGCTTCCATCTGATATCGGAAGAAATGTTCAAATATATGAAGGATACCAGATTTATCAGTTTGTTTTTGAAGAATCCAAGATGCCGACGAAGTTTGTTCATGCAGGAGAATTCATGTATAAAATGTCAAAAGAGAATACCTGATTCGTTATCTTTTTGAAAAGATAAAATGGGCGATTTATTTATAGCCAAAATCAGATATTCTATGTATAATATAGTGTGAATGGTGCTGCGGCTGTGGCGAAACTGGCAGACGCGCTATCTTCAGGCGGTAGTACTTCGGTATGTGGGTTCGAATCCCATCAGCCGCACCA
>DOYO01000042.1 GCA_003518475.1 Acholeplasmataceae bacterium | reverse complement strand
GGGAACTGGAAGTGATAGGTCTTTGTCTGAGTCGGAGCCTTGATGCGTTCGACTTTTTCAAGCATGTTTCTTCTGGAGTGTGCACGGGCTGTTGTTGAAGCTCTCGCGATGTTTTTATTGATAAATTCTTCTGTTTTTTGGATAAATTTCTTTTGAGCGATGAATGCCTTTTCCTGTTGGGTGAAACGCAATTCTCTTTCCTTCAAATAGTATTCAAAGTCACCCTTATATCTGGTAATCTGCCCATTTTCAAGTGCGAATACCGTATTCGCGATTTGATGTAAAAACTCCTCATGGTGGGACACTACGATGTATGCCTTTGGATAATTGATTAGAAATTTAGCGAGCCATTCGATATGACGGACGTCCAAGAAGTTCGTCGGTTCATCCAATAATAATACGTCAGATTCACTCAGTAAAAGCTTGCCTAAAATGATTTTGGAGCGCATGCCTCCAGATAAATTTTTAATCGGTTCTTCTAGAATATCTAAGGATAAACCCAGACCGTTGATGATATTTCCGACCTTTGACTTTAAATTGTAAAAATCAGAATGCAGTAATTGATCTCCCAGTAAAGAAGCCCAGCTCAAAATCTTGTCATGATCCTTTTCCGGTGCGGTCGCTACCGATTCATAAAGTCTTTCCATTTCTCTTTCCTTTTCGAATAAAGGTAAAAAGACGTCATATAAATAGGTATAAACCTTGATCGACGGATCTATTTTTGCGTATTGGTCAAGATAACCGACCTTGATTTTCGGCATCCACTGTATGCTGCCCGCATCCAGTGATATTTGTTTGTTTAACAGCTTCAGCAATGTTGATTTTCCTGTTCCGTTCGGACCGACTAAAACTGCATGGTCATATTCAAACAGACGCATGGACGCCTTCTGGTAAAGGACTTCTCCACTATAGCTGAACGCTATGTTTTCTACTTCTAATATACTCATTTCGGTAATTCGAAACTAACGGGCGATTCATCATCGGCAACGTAGATCCACTGCTCCTCTACAAAATTTTCTCCGTTAACAATCGTTAAAACGGGCTGTTTCATATATTTCGCCGTACAGGTGGCTAAAATTTCATTTTCGGTGTTGCATATATAGCCTTCACCTTCAAAGATCCGGCTTCTGTTGGATGTAATCCATCCAACTGCTCTAAGCTCCTGGTCCAAAGGAACAGGCTTTAAATATTTGATATTCATCTCGATGGTAACTCCGAAAACCAGATCGTCTTCGATTTGCAGCGCGCGTCCGATGGTTTCATCTAGAAGTGCGGAGATGATACCTCCATGCATACGCTGCGGGTAGCTTTGATGGATGTCATGCCCTTTAAAGATACCCAAAAGCTTTTTACCTTCAAGTTCATAAAAGAATGTATGAAGTCCGCTATGGTTGGACATGCCGCATACAAAGCACATTTCTGAATTATTCTGTTTTCTGGTTACCTTATAGATCATATCAAGTCTAACTCCAAGTACATATATAGGATGAAGATGCTGCCGATGAAGGTTGAAATAAAGAATAAGACAACCAAGAATCTATACAGCCATGTCATCTTGCTTTTTTCATCAATCGTCAAATAAAAACCGATGGAGCAAGGAACAAACAATACAAACAATGCTTTTTGATAGTCTAATTTGTATTTAAGGACAAAAAACAATCTAAAAAGTAATAACGTTACTGTTCCGCCAATGAAAGATATCCAAAAAGCGTGAATAAAGATAGAGATCAAAAGCTCAAACATGCTTCTTACCCCCTACAAAAAGATAAGCAATTGCAGCAACCGGAATTACAAAGAATAAGAACGACCCTGTAAAGAATAATCCAATCACAGCCCAGAAATATGAGGACAACATCACCAATATACGATCTTTAAGTTTCATATTCTAGACCTCGCTTCCTAAAACAACATGGGTAGACATGATGGAATCACTGCTGATTTCGATGTGTCTTCCACCCCGTTCAAGATTGCCGTAACCATTATAGCCTGTTGCTCTTCCATATACAAGCCATATTCCTTCTTGTATGACATAAAAATCATTTAAATGGTCATGTCCGACAAAAACACCTTTAGATCTGTCAAATTCGACCATAGCATCAAAAAATCCGGTGTCAACACCTTGGGCGTAAACCATAGGTTCGTTGAATATTCCGACATAACCTTCAGAATCGATGAATTGTCTCAAGGGAATATGCATGAATACGACAGAATCCACGGTATCTTCTTCAACAAAGTCTCTATACCATTCGACTTGAGCAGTACTCAAGTATCCATATTCGCCTTCTTCTTCNNTTGTTCTTTGTGAAGTTGATTTTGAAATTACCATATCCGCCATCAACCATTTGTGGACCTACTTTGAAATATAGGTATTCAGTATTTTTAATTCTGGAAAGAAATTCGGAATACTCATGAAAATCCGTTTCGTGATTGCCGAAAACGAATGTCCATGGCGTTTTCAAGGATTCCATGAAATTCAAGAGTTGTGAGAACAATCTTGGAGCGGATGGAGACATCGCCATATCACCAGAAATGACGATCAAATCATAATCCTCAGCTTCATTCATGTCTTTGATCAGGTTAAACGTGCGTCGATCATTATAATCCATGCCGTATGCCAAATGTAGATCAGTCACTTGAAGGATTTTTAATTCTTCACCCTTCATTTCAATCGTCATCGGCAGATTATTTGTATATTCGATTTCATAAGCCTTGCATCCCGATAAAGCAATCAGAAAAATAAAAATCATCATTAACATCGTTACTTTTTTCATAGCGCATTCTCCTTGAAAAGCTCTTCGAGCTCAAAGTGTCTGATGACACGCATTTCATAAAAATGATCTTTAGGTTTGACGAATACCATTTCATTTTCATTGATATACCGTTTGATCTTCGTCGTGAGCGGATATACAATCACTAATTTTTCATAGGTTGAAGAGAGAAAAGATGTCTGATCGAACAACCTGGACCCAGAAGCATCTCTTATTTCCCACATTTTTTTGCTGTTGATCGTGAGTTCACTCGAGGAGGGAGCATAGAAAAACAATAACTGATATTTCTCTTTTTCTGTTTCAAAATACAGTTTTTTTTGTTCTTCAGTAATCTTTCCGTAAGTCTTCAGTTTTTCAATGACCTCTGACTTCAGTTCTTCACTTTTCTTTTTATGGATGGTTGAGATGACAACATACAAAATCAATCCCAAACCAAGTGCTCCACCAGCAATTTCAAAAAACATTCAATCCATCCGTTCCTTTGTCACCGATTTAAGGATTTTATCCTCAAAGGTGCAGTGATAATGATACCTGTGGTTGTCACTCATGACAACCGGTAAAAAATAGGGAATATTATGCGCAACGCCAATCGTTTCAAAGTCGTTGATCCATTCCAATTTCTTCCAATCCAATATGCCTTCTTCAACCGCCCTCGGTGTCAGATATTCATAATGATCCGGTAACAAAATCAAGAATATATGGAGACCATTTCCAATGGCGTCAAAGCTGTTCCAGGTGAGAATTCCTTTATCAGAAACCTGTTCTTCTGTTATCAGAATTCCAGTTTCTTCTTGAACTTCCCGAATGATGCACGCTAATGGAATTTCACCAGCGTCAATCTTACCTCCAACACCATTCCATGCCCCTTTCCAGGGCTTTTTATAGCGGTTGACCATTAGTATTTCATCTTTTCTTTGAATGAATCCTAGCGTGTATTTATGCATGTTCATACCTTCTTTGGCTTGATAACCACTTATAAATTATATCATGAAAAATGACACATCAAACAAAAAAGGATGAAATCATCCTTTGATTTTAGACTCAAATAAGTTCTTTAGGTAGAGCAAGATTATAGATAGGATGATGATGGCGGGCATCATCATGAAAATTGTCAATTGAATAACTGGCCAAACTCCTGAAATAGATACATTCATGAAGTCATATGGAGCATATCCGGTAACCGCGCCTATAATCAGGAAAATCAAGAAATAGACAAGCGGATAAATCAACATGACATAGAATTGTTTGGTCTTAAGGACATTGGTTATGGATGAAAAATAGAACAATACATAAAGAATCGGCGTAAAGGTGTGTAAAAGATGCGAGTGCAATCCATCAATATATTCAGCGAGGAGCACATGGAATACAATACCGGTAATGATGATATTGATCAATGCGATCGCTGACAAATACTTGAACCATTTTTTTTCTTGGAAGCATAACAGAAATGCTGTTGTTGTCGCCAAGACAAGCAGATTTGACTGAAGGGTGAAATAGTGAAAATTACTAAACCCGGCATTCACAACAGACCATGCCAATCCCCAAAATGAAGATATGAAAGCAAGCCCCCAAAATATATTGATCATCCAATTTTTTTCTCTAAGTTTAGCCATAAAAAATCCTCCACTTTTTTATTATAGCATTTCATAAAAACAATGTGTATCAAAAGGAATATGAATTTAACCATCCAGTCAAATCTATATTTTCTTTTGTTTCTCAAATCCTCTTTTCTTTGTTATTTTATAACAAGACAAAATCAAAAAAGAAACATTTTTCATATATATGTTTGCATTTTAAAATGGATATGCTATAATATTTTTGCACGTTAAATGCATCCTTAGCTCAGTTGGTAGAGCAACTGACTCTTAATCAGTGGGTCCACGGTTCGAGCCCGTGAGGGTGTACCATTTACAATCAACACAAGCTTGCTTGTGTTTTTTTGTTTTTCACGGGTCGAACCTTGCTTTTTCATCATTTTACTCACTATTTCAAAGACACTGACAGAATAAGTATTTAATCTCACTCATCAATGTTGTATAATAAACATGTACGTTAAAAACTCGATTCTTTTTAACTTAAACTTATTGTTAACTGGAGGACCTATATGCAACTAAAAATCGTGGAAACCTCACTGCGTGACGGACATCAGTCTCTTCTCGCGACCCGTATGACCACTGAAGAAATCTTAAGCATCGTACCTGAACTGGATAAAGCTGGTTTTCACGCTTTAGAAGTCTGGGGCGGAGCTACTTTTGACGCTTGCTTAAGATTTTTAAATGAAGATCCCTGGGAAAGACTCCGCTTGATTAAAGCGCTCGCACCAAATACGAAGCTTCAAATGCTTTTTAGAGGACAAAACATTTTGGGTTACCGTCATTATGCAGATGACATCGTTGATAAATTCGTTCAAAAGTCTATAGAAAACGGAATTGACATCATCAGAGTGTTTGATGCTTTAAATGATATCAGAAATTTAAAATCAGCAGTTGACGCAACGAAGAAATATGGTGGACACTGTCAAATCGCGTTATGCTATACGACAAGCCCTGTGCATACGGTGGATTACTATGTGAATCTAGCTAAAGAGATCGAACACATGGGTGCTGATTCCTTATGTATCAAGGATATGGCAGGTATTCTTCTACCTAATGATGCCTATGAACTGATTACCAGACTGAAACAAAATACAAAGCTTCCTATCAATCTCCATTCACATGCGACCGCAGGCATCATGGAACAAACTTACATGAGAGCCATTGAAGCAGGTGTCGATATCATCGACACCGCACTCTCCCCTCTTTCAGGCGGAACCTCTCAGCCTTCTACGGAAGCATTCCAGTATGTGCTTGCCAATACTGAACATGATCCAAAGCTTAAGATTAAGTATTTAGATCAGGCAGCAGCCAAGCTCACCCTCATCAAGGACAGATATCTGGCATCAGGCGTCTTAAATCCTAAAGCATTGACAACAAATCCATCCATTCTAAAATATCAGGTCCCAGGCGGCATGCTTTCCAATTTGATGAGCCAGCTGAAGGAACAAAATGCGATGGGCGATTATGAAGAAGTCTTAAAAGAAATCCCGGTCGTGAGAAAGGATATGGGTTATCCACCTCTCGTCACACCTTTATCCCAGATGGTGGGCACCCAAGCCGTCATGAATGTGATGACTGGCGAACGTTATAAGCTCGTTCCCAAGGAAATCAAGGAATACCTAAAGGGTCTTTACGGTAAAGCTCCTGCAGCGGTGAATGAGATTGTCTTGGCGAAAATCATCGGTGATGAAAAAATCATCACGCACCGTCCAGCTGACGATATCAAGCCTGAATTTGAATCCTTAAAATTGAAATATAAGGATTTAGCAAGATCAGATGAAGATATTTTATCGATTGCTTTATTTGAAAAAGTCGCTATTCAGTTTCTAGAAAAGAAATATAGCACGAAAGAAAAAATTGAAGTCGAAGAATTCACCATGCAGATTGGAGGAAAACGTTCATGACAACCATTTATATAAGTTTTCCTGAAGGCATCACCATTTCCCTATTCAGCATACTCATTGTATTCCTGATTCTATTTTTCATTTCAATCGTCATTGAATCTTTGAAGCACATCCAGCTTAAAGAGAAAAAACCTGTGATTGTTCAAGATATCAAAAAGAAAATCACCATCGAGGATATCAAGGATGAAGACATGATGGTGGCAGCCCTCATCGCTTCCATCGATTATCAACAAGTAACAAAAGGCGATGTCCAAGTCGTCTCTATTCAAGAAATCAAACCAAGGGAGAATTAAAGTTATGAAACTATATAAAGTCAAAGTCAACGGAAAAACCTATGAAGTCGAAGTCGAAAGCATCACTGAAGTTGAATCAACTCCAGAAATCAAAAAAGAAGCCCCTCTCAATGACGGAAAAATCAAGGTGCTCGCTCCCATTCAGGGAACTGTGCTGAAATCCAATGTCAAGGTCGGCAGTGAGGTTCAAAAAGGGTCAGTTCTTCTCGTTTTGGAATCCATGAAGCTTGAAAATGATATTTTAGCTCCAGTCACAGGCTATGTCAGCCAAGTTTTCATCGCTGTCGGTCAAAAGGTTGAACTCAATCAGCTCATGCTGATTATCGGGTGATTCTCATGTGGGAATCCCTATTAGATTTTTTTAGAAACACCGGTTTATACGAACTCTTTTCAGCAGGAGGATGGAAGTATGTCGTGATGATCATCATCGCGCTCATTTTGCTCTATCTTGCAATCTTCAAGAAGTTTGAACCTTATCTCTTAATTCCAATCGGCTTCGCAATGCTATTAGTGAATCTCCCTGGATCTGAAATGTTCGTTGCTACAACAAAAATCGTTGACGGACAAGAAGTCATTTCCTATAGCGGTTTATTCGGTTATTTATATTATGGTGTCAAATGGGGTATTTATCCATCCTTAATCTTTTTAGGCATCGGAGCGACAACAGACTTCGGTCCGCTCATCGCGAACCCGAAGAGCATGCTTTTAGGCGGAGCAGCTCAAATCGGTATCTTTTTAACATTCTTAGGCGCGATTCTTCTTGGTTTCACCGGTCCTGAAGCAGCTTCTATCGGGATTATCGGCGGAGCTGATGGTCCTACATCCATTCTTTTAACTAGCAAACTCGCACCTCATTTGATCGGTGCGATCTCAGTTGCTGCATATTCCTATATGGCGCTCGTCCCAGTCATTCAACCTCCAATCATCAAAATGCTCACCACGAAGAAGGAACGATTGATTAAGATGGAACAGCTTAGAGAAGTTAAAAAGATTGAAAAGATTGTCTTTCCAATCGTTGTCAGTTTGGTATGTATTTTACTCATTCCATCCTCTGCCCCTTTAATAGGAATGCTGATGTTAGGTAATTTGATTAAAGAATCCGGTGTTGTTCCCAATTTGGTAACAACAGCAGGTAACGCTCTACTTTACATCATCACCATTTTGCTTGGTCTATCCATCGGTGCGACCACCATGGGTGATTCCTTCATCACGATCGAAACACTCTTTATTTTATTTTTAGGTTTAGCAGCATTCAGCCTTGCTACTGCTTCTGGTGTTTTAGGCGGTAAACTGATGTGCAAACTTACCAAAGGAAAAGTTAATCCAATGATTGGCGCAGCTGGCGTGAGCGCAGTACCCATGGCAGCCAGAGTCGTTCATTTGGAAGGTCAAAAGGAAGATCCTACCAATTTCTTATTGATGCATGCGATGGGTCCTAATGTCGCAGGTGTCATCGGTAGTGCGATTGCAGCTGGATTGTTACTGATGTTTTTTGCTTAACTATGAAAAAAGTCATTCATTTCGAATCCATTGATTCTACCAATACTTATCTTAAAATGAAGTATGAACACTTTGATGATTTTCAAATCATCTCAGCAGATCATCAAACTGAAGGCAGGGGAAGACT
>DOYO01000103.1 GCA_003518475.1 Acholeplasmataceae bacterium | reverse complement strand
TCATATGACTGTTTTACGGTTGGGGAAACCGTGATGGTGGATACAAAACAAGCGAACGACCTGATCTTGCCGGAACGGAAAGAGCTAGACATGGTCTTCGGTTTTGAGCATATGGAAACGGATCAAATCAATAACAAATGGTTCAAAACAAAGTTCAATCCGAACAAGTTTATGCGTGTGATTTCCAAGTGGCAACAAGAGGTATATTGGAATGCGAATTATATGGAAAACCATGATCAGCCAAGATCAGTTTCAAGGTTCGGAAACGATAAAGAATTTCATCGTGAAAGTGCGAAAATGCTTGCTACATTGAACTTGACCTTGAAGGGGACGCCTTACATTTTTGAGGGTGAGGAGATTGGCATGACAAACTGTGTATTTAACAGCATGTCAGAGTTTAAAGATGTTGAATCCCATAACATCGATGCTTTAGCCAAGAAGCTGATGTTCCCTAAAAAAGTAAGGTTCAAGATGATTTCTAAGACAAGCAGAGACAATGCGAGAACCCCGATGCAGTGGACAAAAGATGGTGGATTTTCAAGTGGAAAATCATGGTTGAAAATGAACCCCAATCAAAATGAAATCAATGTTGATGCAAATTTATTTGACAAGAACTCCATCTACTACCACTATAAAACGCTCATCCATATGAGAAAGCATGACCAAGTGCTGATAAATGGCAATTTTAAGCCATTATTCATGGGCAATGGAATCTTCATCTTTTCTCGCAATCACCTAGATGAGACCTATATAACGGTCTCGAATATGACTAAAAAAGTTAGAAAAATCCCTATACTTTTAGAGGGTAAAATATTGCTATCCAACGTAGGAAGAAATGATATGACCGATCAAAAATTACTACCCTATGAGTCAATTTTAATAAAAAGAGGTGTTTGATGATGATTTATGACCAAAAACCATACTTTAAACTAGAAACAAAGGACCTGAATTACATCATAAAAGTCTCGAAAACGGCTCAGTTGGAGCATTTGTATTTTGGAGCCAAATTGATCGATGAAAACTACGAAGCATTGGAAATTAAGTTGAATGCTGGCGCGGGATCTTCAATCGAGTATGAACATGAAGAAAACAAGGTTTTTTTGGATTTGGTTCCCCTTGAATATTCAGGTATCGGGAAGGGTGATTTTAGGCTCACACCTCTTGAAGTGAAGATGCCGGACGGTACTTTTGTTACAGATTTCACGTATGATTCACATGAAATTATCAATGAAATCGTACCGAGTACGCTTCCTATTTCACAACCCAACGGCAAACCGGTTCAGAGTCTGATCATCAAGATGAAGGATGAACATTCTAGTCTCGAATTGAAGATGATTTATACTGTCTTTTTTGATACGAATGTCATCACCAGAAGAGTTGTTTTAACCAATCATCACCAGAAGGAAATCACCATCAGGAAAATCATGAGCATGATGATAGATCTCGCGGAATCTGATTATGATCTCATCACCTTCGATGGCGGATGGATCAAGGAAGCGCATAAGCATATCAGACCTTTGACTTATGGAACCTACATCAATGATTCCACCACAGGAGCAAGCTCAAACAGACACAACCCAGGCATCATCCTCGCTAAAAAGGGGACTCATGAAGACTATGGTGTCTGTATCGGAGTTAATCTAATTTATAGCGGAAACCATTATGAAGCTGTTCAAATTTCCAATCACGGTTTGATGCGCATCATGAATGGAATCAATCCCCACTGTTTCGAATGGCCTTTAAAAACAGATGAATCCTTTGAAACGCCAGAAGCGGTATTGACCTATTCTGACAAGGGGTTTAACCAGCTTTCCCATCACTTTCACGAATTTATCAATACCCATATTATTCCCAGGCAATTCCAAGATCTGAAAAGACCGGTTGTCTTAAATAGCTGGGAAGCATTCTATTTCGATTTCAATGAACATAAGCTTTTAAATTTAGCAAGGAAAGCTCAAGCGCTAGGCGTTGAGCTTTTTGTACTTGATGACGGATGGTTCGGTTCAAGGAATGATGATCACCAGGGATTGGGGGATTATCATGTCAATACCAAAAAACTACCATCAGGAATTAAAGGGTTATCTGAAAAGATTCAAAGGATGGGAATGAAATTCGGGTTGTGGTTTGAACCCGAGATGATCAATCCAAACAGCAGGCTTTTTGAGAAACATCCCGAATATGCGGTTCAAATTGAAGGAAGACGTCCATCCTTGGGAAGAAATCAAATGGTTTTGGATTTATGCAATCCTGAAGTGAGAACATACATCATAGATTCACTTTCATCGATTATCGATAACGCGCAAATTGATTTTATCAAATGGGATATGAACAGACATATGACAGATATGTATTCACCGTTCATCCCCAATCAGGGCATGTTTTTCCATTCCTATATTTTGGGACTGTATGAAATATTAAGAACAATACAAAACAAGTATCCAAATATATTATTAGAATCCTGTTCAAGCGGTGGAAACAGATTTGATTTGGGCATGATGACATTCAGTCCGCAGATCTGGGCATCCGATGATACGGATCCGATTGAACGATTGAAGATTCAAGAAGGATTGAGTTATCTTTATCCGCAATCAGTCATCAGTTGTCATGTGTCGCTCTCCCCTCATGCGCAAACCATCAGAAAGACTCCCTTATCCACCAGGTTCAATGTTGCGAGCTTCGGTGTTTTGGGATATGAGTTGGATTTGAAGTATATCACCCCGATTGAGAGAAAAGAGATCAAGAAACAAATAGAACTGTATAAAAAATACCGCGAGGTTTTCCAATTTGGCAGAATGTATCGTTTTAATTCCCTGAATGGTGAACAACCAAAATGGCAAATTTCCAAGGATGATACGCATATTCTCGGTAACTTCCAAAAACTAGCAACCGCGAGCCCCAACTTTGAAACACTCCATTTCAAGAACTTGAATGGTGAAGAGTTATACAATGTCCACTCAGTCAACCAAACCATGCCGATCAGTCAATTCGGACATCTCATCAGCCATGCGCTTCCCATCAAGATTCATCCGGATGGATTCTTGATGCGCTTGATTTCAAAGTATAAACAATTGGACAATGCCACTGAATCTTATCAAGCAAGCGGACAGATGCTGATGAACGGCATCAAGATCAAGCAGCAGTTCATGGGAACCTATTATAACGATCAAACGAGATTGCTTGGAGACTTCGGGTCTCAAATCTATTTCGTAGAGAAACAGAAGAATTAAGGAGAAAGCCAATGAGAACAAATATACCTTTAAACTTTAATTGGATGTTTTCTATCTATAATCCTTCCCATTTGGAAGGGGTTATAGAAAATGACTTTAAGACTATTGATCTCCCACACAATGCAGTAGATATTCCTTATAGCAATTTTGATGAAAAAATGACACATGGAATTTTTTCATACGTCAAAATATTCACCGCTGACGAAGCATGGAAAAATCAACTGATTAGAATTCTTTTTGAAGGTGTTGCACATCAGGCGATCATCTATCTGAATAAGAAACAAGTAGCATTCCATCAAGGGGGATACACTCCCTTTGAAGTTGACCTATCCCCAGATTTGATTTATGGTGAGCTTAATGAACTGCTGGTTGTCGTCGACACCCATGAAAACCCTGGAATACCTCCATTTGGAGGGGTCGTTGATTATCTGGGCTATGGTGGAATCTATAGAGAAGTCTCTTTAATCATCACTCCGAAACTATACATTAAAGATATATTTATTCAAACAGACGGCACTCAAAATGTTCCAATTATTATCGAGACTGCATCCTCTATCGGTGAACTTGTCGTCACGATTTTCAACGATCAAAAATTAATTGTCGGACATAAGAAAACTTTGATTGCCCATACAGAAACCATTCTCGATTTTTTAATTGATTATCCTTTATTATGGGACTTGAAGACTCCGCATCTTTATACAGTGGTTGTTGAATATTATGTCACACAAAAACTTTATGACTCCATCTCTGAAACCTTTGGTATAAGAAAAGCTGAATTCAAAAAAGATGGATTTTATTTAAATGGAAAGAGAATCAAACTTAGAGGATTGAACAGACATCAGAGTTATCCATATGTCGGATACGCGATGCCCAAACAAGCTCAAATCGAGGACGCTGAAATACTTAAAAACGAGCTTTTTGTCAATATCGTTAGAACCTCGCATTACCCGCAATCCAAGCATTTCTTAAAGAGATGTGACGAGATCGGGCTTTTAGTCTTTGAAGAAATCCCTGGCTGGCAACACATTGGTGATTTATCTTGGCAGGAACTTAGCTGTTCTAATGTAAGAGATATGATCATGAGAGATAGAAATCACCCTTCGATCATTTTGTGGGGTGTGAGAATCAATGAATCTCCGGATCACCATGATTACTATTTGAGGACCAATCAGATTGCAAGAGACCTAGACCCGACCAGACAGACCGGAGGGGTGAGAAATCTTCAACACAGTGAATTCTTTGAAGATGTTTATACCTATAATGATTTTTCGCACCAAGGAAACAATCCTGGACTTGAAGCCAAAAAGAAAATAACGAAGGATGTTCCTTATCTCGTGACTGAATACAACGGTCACATGTTTCCTACCAAGAGATTTGATATGGAAGAAAGAAGATTGGAACATGCAAAAAGACATATGCATGTTATCGATACCATGATGAAACCGGATAATGGAATATCTGGTGCGATTGGGTGGTGCATGAGTGACTACAATACCCATCAGGAATTTGGAAGCGGAGATAAGATTTGTTACCACGGTGTTTTAGATATGTTTAGAATACCCAAGATGGCGAGCTTTGCTTATCAGACTCAGCAGGATGAGTTCCCCATTCTTGAAGTATCATCAACCATGAACATCGGCGAGCACACCGCTGGTGCGCTATCGAATGTTCACGTTTTCACCAATATGGACTATATCAAGGTCTATAAGAATGATGAATTCATTAAAACATTCCTGCCTGATCAAAAGAACTATCCTTATATGACACATCCTCCTGTCATCATCAATGACTTCATCGGGGAAACCTTGAAAAATAATGAAAAGATGAGTACTAGCGATGCTGAACTAACCAAGCGTATCCTGATGGCGGTCTCCACCTATGGAAATCATTTGCCACTCAAACATAAGCTCCAAATATTATATCTGTTAAAAAAATATAAGATGACTTATGATGATGGCGTCAAGATGTTCTATAAATATTTAAGCGGTTGGGGAACCAAGATGGTTGGATACCGGTTTGAGGGATATCTGAATAATGAAATGAAGATATCCGTGATCAAAGAAAACAACACAGCATTTAATTATATTGTTGAATCCAAGCGAGATGAACTGAAAATTGAAGATACATATGATGTTGAACGGTTCGTCATTTCGAAGGTCAACCAGCATCAGGAATTGATTCCGTATGCGTTTGATACAGTCACAGTCAAAGTATCGGATCATCTTGAACTAATCGGACCGAGTCAAATCGCCTTGGTTGGTGGAGCTATCGGATTTTGGGTAAGAACAAAATCTAAAGGAAAAGCAACCATCACTATAGAAACCAATACATGCACCATCCTTAAAGAGGTAACCGTATCATGAAGCTGACCTATGAAGAAAAAGCCGCTCTTTTAGACGGAGCAGATGTCTGGCATACCAAAGCATTTAAAGATTTCCCATCCATCATGATGGCAGATGGCCCGCACGGCTTAAGAAAACAACTTGAATCCACTGACACCACAGGTATCAGCGGCAGTGTGAAATCAACCTGCTTTCCAACTGCAAGCTTGACCGCTTGCAGCTTTGACCGCAACTTAATTGCCCGTATGGCGAAGCTTATCGCCCTTGAAGCGCAAACCAATCAAGTGAATATCATCTTAGGTCCAGGCATCAATATCAAGAGAAGTCCCTTATGCGGACGGAACTTCGAGTACTTCTCGGAAGATCCATTTTTAGCGGGAGAACTTGGAGCATCCTTTGTCAGATCCATGGAATCTCAAGGAACTGGAACATCCATCAAACATTTTTTCTGCAACAACCAAGAAAAATATAGATTCACCGCAGACAGTATTGTTGATGAACGCGCGATGCGTGAGATTTATTTGAAAGCATTTGAACGCGTCATCAAGGAAAACCCAGCAACCATCATGGCAAGTTATAACAAAATTAATGGCATTTATGCAACTGAACATCCTGTTTTGAAAGAAGTTCTAAGAAAAGAATGGGGATATCAAGGTGTTATCGTCAGTGACTGGGGTGCAATCCACCACCGAACAAATAGCGTCAAAGCATCCTGTGACTTAGAAATGCCATCCAGTTTAGGATATAACACAAAGAATATTTTAAAAGATTCCTTGTTGGATCAAGATCTTAGAAAAGAAGTTGAGAATTCAGCGAAAAGAATTGAAAATCTAGTCAACAGGTACGATCGAAAGTTTTATCAAACCTACGATCCTAAAAAACATCATGCTGAAGCTAGAGTAATCGCATCAGAATCGATGGTTCTTCTTAAAAATGATGGAATATTACCTTTGACAAAGAAGGATAAGGTAGCATTTATCGGAGGTTTTATTCGCGATATTAGATATCAGGGTGGAGGAAGCTCCCACATCAATCCAAACTATTTAGATCAAATCGCAGATATCCGCACAGAATACTCAGAAAATACATCCTTAGCCAAAGGATTTGAACTGAATCAGGATGTTGATGTTGATATCTTAATTCAAGAAGCAGTTGAAGTCTCTAAAAAGGTAGATAAAGTTGTTTTAATTTTAGGATTACCGGAATCACATGAAGCTGAAGGATTTGACCGTGAGGATTTGAATATCCCCAAGAATCAATTGAAATTGCTTCAAGAAATTCTTTTAGTCAATAAAAATGTTGTTGTCGTTGCAGTCGGAGGATCAGTGATCAATCTTGAGTTTGAATCAAAAATCAAGGGGTTGCTGATGGCTTATCTCGGCGGACAGGCAGCAAGCCATGCGATACTAGATATTTTATACGGGAATGTCAATCCATCGGGCAGGCTTGCTGAAACATTCATTGATGATGTTAATCAATGCAATGTTCAACTCACTGATGATAACAATGCAGTTTATTATGAAGAATCCATTTTTGTTGGATATCGATATTATGAAACGTTTAACCAGCATGTTCGGTATCCATTTGGTTATGGATTGAGTTATACAAACTTCAAGTACTCTAATTTTCAAATCAAGGATGGAAAAAATGAATTTACCATCACATTCAATTTGAAGAATGAAGGAAAGATTAAAGGTAAGGAAGTCATTCAACTCTACATTGGAAACAATGCGTCTACTGTTTATAAGGCAAAAAGAGAATTGAAGGAATTTGATAAGATAGAGCTTAATGCAGGGGAAGAAAAAGAAGTAACGTTAAGATTATCTAAGGATGCATTCAAGTATTATGATGTGAATCTTAAGAAGTGGACCATTCAAAAAGGAACTTATCATATCGAACTTGCTAAGAATGCGAGAGATATATTGTATTCTAATCTGGTTAAGTTGAATGGTGAAGAGATATTCCATGAACCAACAAGCTATTTAAACACAACCTACGATGTAAAAGATTTTCCTAAGATCTATAAAAATCCACTTCCTAAAAAGAATATCGTTAAAAAGAGACCTTATGACTTATCGTCGACCTTGAACGACATTAGAAGAACAGTAATTGGCAGAGTCATTTCTTCATTCATCATCAAGGCAGGAATGAAGACAACTGAACTGATGGCTGATGAATGGATGAAAGAAGTTACAAGAAAGACGATTGTTGAAACACCGATACGCATGCTCTCCCTCTTCAGTGCTGGAAAGTTCAGGCTTGGGACGGCACAAGGCATGATCGATATCATCAATTTAAAGTTCGTTAAAGGCATTCGAAAGATAAACAAGGACGCTAAGGAGAAGAAACGCCATGAATGAAACAACAAGTATCAGCAAAAAGACTAAATATACTTATGCGATGAGCGGTATGGGCAGAGATATGATGTATACCTTATACAGCACTTATCTGCTTGTGTTTTTCACCGATGTGATCGGGGTCAGCAATTGGGAACTGATTGCTGTCGGAACAATCATCGCGGTTGCGAGAATATGGGATGCGATCAATGACCCGATGATGGGGATTATTATCGACAATACGCACACCAGATTCGGCAAGTTCAAACCTTGGATTTTAATCGGAGCTTTGACAAGCGCGATTTGTTTCTTCCTTTTATTCCAAGATTTCGGATTATCAGGAACTGCATTTGTTGTTGTGTTCGCAATCCTTTATGTATTATCTGGAATGACATTCACGATGAATGACATCGCCTATTGGTCGATGTATCCATCATTTACCACAGATCCAAGAGAAAGAGAAAAAATAGGCTCACTGGCCAGAGTATTCGCAAGTCTTGGAATGTTCATCACCATCGCATTCGTTCCAATCTTCTATCAAGATCTTTATCCTGGAACTCCAAAAGAAGCGTTCACCGTTCTTGCTGGAGGCATCGGTCTCATTTTCATCATTTCACAAATACTCATCTTCATCAATGTGAAAGAACATAAAAATCCAATCACTAAAGCTAAACAAGTGAATACGAAGTTTAAAGATATCTTGAAAGTCATTTTCAAAAATGATCAACTGGTTGTCATCATTGTAGCGATCTTCTTATTCAATACAGGTTACTTTATTACCACCGCACTTGGAATTTACTTCTTCAACTATGACTTCAACAAATATGGCGGCGTAGAATTCATGTTATTCTCCATCATTTTGGCGGTAAGTCAGTTATCAGCTTTGATTTTATTTCCTTTCTTGGCAAAGAAAATGACAAGAAAGAAGATATTTGGAATCGCCATCTTGATGATTTCAGTAGGTTATGCGTTATTCTTAAGCGTCGGGAATATACTTCCTCAAAACATGATCTTTGTTGGATTGGCTGGGTTCGTCTTATTTAGCGGAGAAGGATTCATTCAAGTTCTTGTTTTATGCATGCTTGCAGATACGACTGAATATGGTCAGTGGAAGCTTGGAACAAGAAATGAAAGTGTTGTGTTCGCAATCAATCCATTCATGGTCAAGCTTGCTACATCCGTGCAAACCATCATTGTAGCAGCAACGCTCGCAGTCTCTGGATTGAATGAATTTGTTATCAATCCCGTTCAAGCAGCAACCGAAGCGGATCCCAATATTTCAACTGAAGCCATTAGAGCATTAATCGCAGCTAACGTCACAGATGAAATGCTATTGATGTTAAGAACATCCATGGTTGTGATTCCATTTATTCTAATCATGATATCTTACGTGATTTACAGATGGAAGTTTAAAATAGATACCAAGATGTATCAACAAATTACTGAAGACCTGTTAAAACGTGTTGAAAATCAGGAATAAAGCGTGTATAAATGAAAAGTGACTCCCTTAGGAATCACTTTTTTTCTTGTTTTTCTTATGTTCATGTATATGTTGAAGTTCTTCTTTAGTGAATAAGTATTTCTTCTTGCAGAAGTGGCATTCAATCTCGGCTTGTCCGTCTTCATGGATGATGGAATGGAGTGTTTGATCATCTAATGTAGATAAAGATTTAGCAAACCCTTCTTTCGAACAATGACATTTATAAAAGATAGGTTGTTTTTTTAGTATCTGTTCTGTTCCGGATGCGAGAAGTGAAAGAATTTCTTCAGGTGTTTGACCATGATCGATCAAGGTGCTGATTGCTGGAAGATGACCGATAATTTCTTCAAGTCGTTTGATCGTTTCTTCGGATGCATTAGGGAGTACCTGGAGAATGTAACCTCCGCTCGCTTTAACCTTTAAATCAGGATTGACTAAGACGCCAACACCGACCGAGGATGGTGTTTGTTCGGATTTCGCAAAGTAATATGTGAAATCATCACCGATTTCTCCGGTTTGAAGTTCGGATGAGGATGTAAAGAAATCTTTCATGTCTAAATCTTTAGTGATGTATAGAAATCCTTGTCCGACAGCAGCTCCAACATTGAGTTTTCCTTTTTTTGAACCCTCTTCATACTTCAGGTAAACATTGGGGTTCTTTATTTCTCCCCTGACTTCACCCATGGCGTTCGCTTCTGCAAGCATGGATTCAATCGGACCATTTGATTGGATGCGCAGCGTGATGCGTTCCTTTTCTTTATACATCATGCCCATCATCACGGATGCAGTTAAAAATCTGCCTAAAGCGGCAGTTGCAGTTGGCCAGGTTCCATGTATTTTGCTCATCTCTTCAACCAGATTGGTTGAGCAAGCGACATAGATTCTAACAGATTTTTCATATGCGGTAGCAATCAATAAATAATCGTTCATCATATCATTCCTTTACCATTACATTGTAGCACAATTGAATCTTTTCGTTCATTATGATACAATGAATCGGGTGATTTTAATGTCCTTTAAAATAGGAAATCTTGTTATTGAAAACAAAATCATATTGGCACCTATGGCTGGAGTATCCAATAGCCCTTTTCGTATTTTATCGAGAAAATATGGCGCAGGTCTTGTTTTTGCAGAGATGGTTTCCGATAAGGGACTGTTATATAATAACGAAAAAACGATTAAATTGTTATACATGACCGATGTGGAAAAACCAATGGCTCAGCAGATCTTCGGATCTGATTTGAAAACCATGGTTGAAGCTGCTGTTTATATTGATAAAAACAGCAATGCCGATATCATCGATATCAATATGGGATGTCCTGTTCCTAAAGTCGCCATTAAGGCGCAAGCTGGATCGGCATTGATGAAAAATCCAGATTTGATTTATGAAATCGTAAGTGAAATCGTTAAAAGAGTATCCAAGCCTGTGACTGTTAAAATCAGAAGCGGTTGGGACCACAGCAGCGTGAATGCTGTTGAAGTCGCGAAAAGGATTGAAGCTGCTGGCGCAGCAGCAATCACCGTGCACGCAAGAACAAGATCTCAAGGATATAGCGGGTTAGCGGATTATGATGTCATTAAAGCTGTAAAAGAAGCTGTGAAGATTCCTGTGATTGGAAATGGCGACGTGATCGATGGTCCATCTGCGAAAAGAATGCTTGAGCATACAGGCTGTGATGCGGTGATGATTGGTAGAGGAGCCTTAGGGAATCCTTGGATTTTTAGAGAGATAGATGCTTATTTGAAGGATGGAACCATATTAGATCGACCATCTCATGAAGAAATCAGAGAAATGATGGTTTCTCATTTGGATTCGCTGGTTGAGTTGAAGGGTGAACACATCGCTGTTCTTGAAATGAGAAGTCATGGTCCATGGTATCTGAAAGGTATTGAACATGCTACTCAACTGAGAAAACAACTCTCACAAACAAAGACTAGAAACGAATTTGTCAATCTTGTGAATGCGTTTTTCAAATAGTCATTTATAATAGATGTACGGAAGAGTATCGAAGTGGTCATAACGAGCTGCCCTCGAAATGCAGTTATCCTCAAAAGGGGTACATGGGTTCGAATCCCATCTCTTCCGCCACTTGACTGAATAACACCTGATGTACGGGTGTTTTTTTCTTCAAGATATCTGACATGACGTGACTGTTGATTTTTATGATTTTATGTTACTATTGACTTAAGACTTATGAACAAATTCAAAAAATATAGAGACTCTCAATTTACCATATATGGAAAAGAGGGAAAAAGATGAAGGAATACATTGAAGGTTCGTTGAATGTTTTATCTAAATCCATCTTAAAACACATATCATCCAATGAAACGTTTTTGGATTTGGCAAAGAAGGAAAAACCAGAAAAGTTGCCATTCTTTATTAAATCAACCCAAAAAGTTCATACACATAACTATAAAGAATTTGAGTTTCACACCATTAACGAACAATCAAAAAACCATTTACACATCGTTTACTTCCATGGTGGAGGACTCTGTTTAAAGGGTGGAATGCCTCAATGGATGATGATCAGTCAATGGGTCAAGCATACGGATGCGAAAACGAGTTATGTCATCTATCCTATGATCCCCCACTATCAAACAAAAGATATTTATGAAAACTCTTATGAAATATATGAACATCTTTTAACTCTATACCCAGATGACAAATTCATTTTAATAGGGGATAGCGCTGGTTGTTTAATTATTTTATCCATGCTTCAACTGATCAAAAAAAGAGGTATAAAAGCACCTGTATTGAATATATTATTCTCGCCATGGATTGATTTTTCATTATCCAATCCTGAAATCCCGAAATATCAAGAAATAGACAAGCTTTTATCTGTATCCAGATTTTCAGGACTACAAGCATATGACAATATCAATGAATCATTAGAGATTGTTCCTCCTTTGAATTACAGATATGAAGATTTGATTCATATCTATACCGGAACAGAAGATATGCTTTTTCCTGATATGCTCTTGTTTGAGGAGAAGAATCCTCAAGTCAAGATGTATATATATAAAAATTGCCCGCATGTTTTTATGATGCTGCCGATGAAACAATCAAAAATGGTTCATGAGGATATCATCAAATCTATCCTTATGTTATAATCATGAGCAAGAAATATGTTTTTACGAGGGGAAAATGAGAAGAATTTTACCATGGGTTTTACCAATGTTCAGAACCACGCTCTTTATTCTTGGGGGATGGCTATTTGTCATCACTACGGGGTTGAGTTACACAAACGCCAGTCATTGGTGGTCTTTATTGTGCACCTTTTTTAATCTGATCACGATAGTTATTTTACTCATTGTCTGCCGTTACGAGGGAATAACATTCAGATCCTTGTTCAAAAATGAAAAAGAGAAACTCAACTTTAAAAAAACTGCAGTATTTACGATTATCATGTTGCTCATTGGCGTTGGCGGGATGATTGGCTTTTCCCTCTTGTTTTATCGGGGATTGCCAGAATTTTTGATACAACCAATTCCTGTTTGGATTGCAATTATTAATCTTTTCTTGTTGCCGATAACGATTGTGTTCGCTGAGTTTCCTTTGTATTTCGGGTATTCATTGAAATATATTAAAAAAAATACCTTAAGTCCGACACTGGCAATTGTGTATACTGTATTCTTTTATGCACTACAGCACAGTTTCATTCCGTTATTATGGAATTTCAAATATATGGCATTCAGATTTCTATCCTTTTTGCCACTCATGATATTTTTAGGCATACAGTATCACAAGAAAAACAATTTGGGACAAATGATGATTGGGCATGGAGTGATGGATTTGAGCACGGGGATGCAAATTTTAATCATGTCAATTTTGTAATTCAAAATCAACGATCAAAGGGATAATGAAAGGCGCAGCTAAACTTGCTGCGCCTTTCGTGTAATCATGATGATGATTCTGTTGATAGAATCAACGACTTATTTTCTTCTTTTCTTGAATAGAGAATTGTTAGAAAAACCGCACTCGTGAAATAAAATACCGCCATGAAGATTAATAAGTATAAATCCTGTCCTGCAAAGAAGGTTAATACGAAATTAAACAGGAAATGCATCCAAAACGCAAGGAATAGATGTCTCCACTTTTTCATAAATATCGACATCATGATTGAGAATGAAACCAAACTCACAATGAATACCAGGATGTAGATTATCAAACTCAACCCTGTGTAGCTTGTTGAAATGAACCATAAGGGAGCATGCCAAAATGCCCAGATCAACCCTAAAA
>DOYO01000093.1:1571-14667 GCA_003518475.1 Acholeplasmataceae bacterium | reverse complement strand
TTTCAAAATGACTTGATCTTCGCAGACAGCATTTATGGAAACATCCAATTCAATAGAAATGCAATCACAGATACCGATATTGAAACAGCAACCCGTGTCGCACAGGCTGAGTTCATCTATGAAAAGAAGGATGATTTCAGTTATATCATGGCACAAAGAGGGATGAATCTGTCCGGCGGACAGAAACAACGCGTCTTGATCGCGAGAGCAGTCGCTGGCAAGCCCGATATCATGGTCTTGGATGACGCTTCAAGCGCTTTGGATTACAAGACAGATATGAACATGAGAAAATCTCTCAAAAAGGAACTGCAGGAAACTACGATGATCATCATCGCACAACGGATCAGCAGTTTACGTGATTCCGATTTGATTTTGCTCATTGAAGATGGAAAGATACTCGCATCAGGCACACATGATGAATTGATGAAAAGTTCATCGATGTATCAGGAAATCGCCTTTTATCAAATGGGAGGTGAGCAAAAATGATGTACGCCGGCAAGCAAGGCAGAGGTAGAAACGACGGCTCCCAAAAAGCTCAAAACAGAAGTTATGTCTTGAAAAGACTCTGGGACTATCTGTATTTCTACAAGAAAAAACTCATTTTAGCAATTTTCCTTACGGTTATTTCCAATCTTTTATCCTTAATCGGACCCTATTTAACAGGTAGAACCATATCATCCATGGAAAATGGTGTCGACTTTCAAGCAGTATTCTTCTTTGCTGGACTGATGATTGTCTTCTATCTGATCAGTTCGCTTCTTAACTATTTCTTGTCGATCGCGATGGTTAAAATCTCCCAAAGCGTTGTTTACAAGATGAGAAAAGATTTATTTGAAAAGTTAAATAAGGTTTCTATTTCCTATTTTGATAAAAATCAAACTGGTGACATCATCAGCAAGATGAGCTACGATATCGATACGATCAATACATCCTTGGCAAACGATGTCATCAGCATTTTCACAAGCGTCATCACCGTTGTTATTTCCTTCATCATGATGCTCATCATGTCTCCAATCCTAGTGCTTGTGTTCGTTATTACCATTCCAATCAGCGTATTGATCACCAACGTTTTATCTAAGATTGTTAAAAAGAAGTATAGAATCAGAAATCAAAAATTG
This sequence comes from Acholeplasmataceae bacterium, assembly GCA_003518475.1. Taxonomy (GTDB): domain Bacteria; phylum Bacillota_I; class Bacilli_A; order Acholeplasmatales; family Acholeplasmataceae; genus Peloplasma. The sequence goes on along the minus strand of DOYO01000093.1, from coordinate 13,549 downwards.
GGTGAATTGAACGGTTTTGCTGAAGAAATGATTACTGGACAACGTACCATCCAATCTTATGTTCAAGAGGATTCTGTTCTTAAGAAATTCGATGAAATCAATGAAGCAGCCTCAACAGCAAGCTATGAATCGGGATATTATTCAACATCTGTCGGACCGTCTGTCAACTTTATTTCCAATCTTTCCGTCGCACTTGTCGGTGTCTTCGGAGGTATCCTCTATTTCTATGGCAGTATCAGTTTAGGCAATTTGACAAGCTTTACCCTATATTCAAGAAGATTTTCAGGACCGATCAACAACATGTCGAACATCATGGCTGAAATTCAAAGTGCGCTTGCTGCAGCGGAACGCGTGTTCTTAGTTCTCGATCAGCCTGATGAGCCTAAAGATATCGCTGATGCAATCGAATATAAGGATGTGAAGGGTGAAATCAGATTCAAAGATGTTTCATTCTCCTACGTTCCAAACCAGGTCGTATTGAACAAAGTTTCCTTCACTGCGCCAAAAGGCGATGTGATTGCTATCGTTGGACCTACAGGAGCTGGAAAGACCACGCTCGTTAACCTTCTCATGCGTTTTTATGATGTGAACGAGGGTAATATCTATATCGATCATCATGATGCTAGAACCTTAACCAGACAGAGTTTAAGAAAAGCATTCTCAATGGTTTTGCAGGATACCTGGATATTTTATGGATCGGTTTTAGAAAATATTGCGTATGGAAATGGAAATGTCAGCAGGTTGGAAGTGGAAGAAGCAGCTAAAAAAGCTCGTATTCATTCATTTATCTCGCATCTTCCTGAAGGATATGATACGATTTTAACGGATGAAGGGTTGAATATCTCCAAAGGACAAAAACAACTTCTGGTGATCGCGAGAGCGATGCTTTCCAAAACAAAGATGCTTATTTTAGATGAAGCAACATCCAATGTGGATACCCATACTGAAGTTCAAATTCAAAAAGCGATGCTCGCCCTCATGGAAAATAAAACAACGTTTGTCATCGCTCACAGGCTGTCAACCATCCAAAATGCAAACTTGATTTTAGTGGTTAGAGATGGAAATATTGTCGAACAGGGAACACATATCGAGTTATTGGAACAAAAAGGTTTCTATAACGAACTCTATCAAAGCCAATTTGCATAATATTCATTTTCTTTACTTATCTTCTTGTAATTCATCATCATGTTGTGTATAATGTAAATAGGCATTCAGTTGCTAAGTTATAATTAAAGGAGCATCACAATGAAAGGCGTAGTAAAATGGTTTGACGCTGACAAGGGATATGGATTTATCTCATCAGCTGAAGGTAAGGACATTTTTGTACATTTCAGTGCAATTCAAACTGAAGGATACAAAACATTAGCAGAAGGCGACCAAGTAGAATTTGACGTTAAAAACGGCGACCGCGGACAACAAGCGGCAAACGTAGTTAAAGTATAATTTACAAAAGGTATGGGGACTCACTCGTGAGTCCCCCTTCTATTTTTATTGAATAAAATTGTTGACATCAGAAATATTTATGTTACAATTAACGTATTACAATTTAAGAGCATAGAGGTAGCGGTGCATCAAAGTAGATTCCTGAGTCGGCAGACTGTGACGGAATTGAAAGGTAATCATCGCCGAATGGATTCCCAGGCATGGGAAGATCATGGGGTTATTAGAGAACATCTATAACACTCCTACGAAAGTAGAGGAGCTATCAAAATAAAGAAAAATAGATTTATTTTTATTTTTTAGAAATTTTGGAAGTGTCCTCTCGGATGCTTTTTTTGTTAAAAAATAACAAAAGAAAGAGGAAGAGAGCATGAAAAGAATTATTGTTTTAGTATTTGCCTTGGTTTTAACATTGGGTTTGGCAGCTTGCCAAACAGGAGAACAGTTTGATTTAGAGAGTGAATCAGAGTTTGTCGTGGGGTTAGAGGCTGCTTATGCGCCGTTTAACTGGTCCACGCCAACCGAAAATTCATTTACAGTTCCACTATCAGGCCAGCCTGGTTTTTACGTGGATGGATTTGACGTGGTCATGTCTCAAAGAATCGCAGATGAACTAGGTTTAGACTTAGTGATCCGCGCAATCGAATGGGATGGATTGATCGTCGCTTTAACTTCAGGTGAAATCGACATGATCATCGCCGGGATGAGCCCGACTGCAGAACGTGCGCAAACTGTTGCGTTCAGTGATGCATATTATCGTTCTGAACAGGTGATGGTTGTCAGATCTGACAGCACGTATGCGGATGCGACATCGCTTGCTGACTTTTCTGGAGCGAGAGTTGTCGCTCAGGAAGGCACCCTTCAAGATGATCTGATCGATCAAATCGTTGGTGTGAACCACCGTCCCACATTAAATGATTATAGTGCGCTTGCAGTCGCTTTATCCTCAGGTGCAGTGGATGCGTTTGTTGCTGAACTTCCTGTCGCACAGGGACTGGTTGCTTCAAATAGCATTTACTCGATCATCCAATTCGGTGAAGGTTTAGGCTTTACAGTCACTGAAGAAGACGTTGCTGTCGCAGTCGCACTCAGACAAGAAGATGTTGATTTGCTAGCCGCTGTCAATTTGGCGTTATCAACGATTTCATTTGAAGAAAGAAATACAATCATGGCTGCAGCACTGAGCAGACAGCCACAGGAATAAAATGATATATCTGACTTTGCCGCCTAAGGATCAGTTTTTCCAAACGATTTTATATCTTTTGGATACCTATTCAGGATTCTTTATCCGCGGTGTGCTCATTACACTTTTATTATCGGTTGTCGGAACTTTAGGGGGATTTATTCTCTCCCTTTTTCTGACGGTGATCCGCACCCAGGAAGTGGATAAAAGAAGAGATTCAAAGCTGAGCATTGTCTTGAAAAAAATAGGACAAGGATTTTCATCCATCTATATTACTGTATTTAGAGGCACTCCTATGATTGTTCAAGCGATGATTTTTTATTACGGAATCGCTCCTCTTAGAATATCGTGGTGGACACCTTTAGTCGCTGGTTTATTTGTAGTAACCTTGAATACGACTGCGTACATCGCTGAGGTCATCAGATCCGGCATCAACGGCATCGACAAAGGCCAGATGGAAGCAGCGAGATCGATTGGATTTTCAAGAAATCAAGCGATGTTTCAAATTGTTTTACCGCAAGCGATCAGAAATTCATTGCCAGCTATCGGGAATGAATTCATCGTCAACTTGAAGGATACCGCAGTTTTATCCGTCATTGGTGTTGTTGATTTATTCAAAGCGACTGGATCTGCGACATCCTCCAATTACCGCATTGTTGAGGGATTTTTCATTGCTGCACTCATCTATTTATTATTGACATTTGTCACAGGAAAAATAGTTCAGAAGCTTGAAAAGAATAATTTAACCACGAGGAGAGTGAAGTCAAATGCCTAATCACATCTTGGAAATCAGAAACATCCATAAAAGATTTGACCAACAGCTCGTTTTAAACGGAATCAATCTGGACGTCAGTGAAAAAGAAGTCGTCACAATCATTGGATCTTCAGGATCAGGTAAGACGACACTCCTTAGATGTCTCAATCTTTTGAATGAGCCAGATGATGGAAACATATATTTTCTCGGTAACGATTTGATGAATCCAAAAACGAATTTAGAAGAACTCAGAATGCAGATCGGCATGGTATTTCAATCTTTTAATCTGTTCAATAACAAAAACGTTATCGATAACTGCACGTTAGGACCGATTAAACTTTTAAAACAAACCAAAGAGGTTGCAGAAGAGAATGCTATGATTTATTTAAAGAAGGTTGGCATGCAAGACTTTGCATACCAATCCGCCAACACCCTTTCCGGAGGACAGAAACAACGCGTCGCCATTGCCCGCGCGCTTTGTATGAATCCTAAAATCATGCTTTTTGACGAACCGACTTCAGCACTCGATCCAGAGATGGTCGGAGAAGTCTTGACTGTCATTAAGAACCTTGCAAACGAGGGTATGACAATGGTCATCGTCACTCATGAAATGGAGTTTGCAAAAGAGGTCTCTGACCGCATTGTCTTCATGGATCAGGGCGTTATTGCTGAAATTGGAACACCCGAACAGATCCTTGTCAATCCAAAGGAAGAAAGAACAAGGACTTTCCTTCGACGTTACGTGAATGTTTGATTTTTAAGATATGTGAATTTGTGTTATCACTTGTCACTGATAGCGCTTTTATGTTATAATGTTCCTAAAGATGGGAGCGTGGATAATATGGAGAAAGATCTTTTAGAGGTTGAGCGAAAGCATCTAAGTAACGTAGTTAAGGAATGTGAAAAAAAGCAAATTGAAGAATATGAAAAGAAATTTGCCCTCATGTATACTTATGATGCTGTTGGAATGCAAGGCGTGAATCGAATTCCCTATGAGGATGTAAAAAGACTCAGTCATGCAAAGGCTTTGTTAGGTTATAGCGAAAGAGAACAAAAGGAAATACTGAATCATCTGAATGCATTTGAATTCATCAAAAAACAAGCTAAAGAAAAGATACCATTCAACGAAGAAAAAATGAAAGATATTCATGAACTACTCGTCAACGGAATCTTCCAAGGCGGTGTCTACCGCAATGTCAATATCAGTATTTTTGGAGCATCTCATCAACCTCCCGACCATGTCAAGGTTTATGATAGAATGAGCAGGTTTTTCAGAGAGTTAGAAAGCTTTGAAGGAAGTGTCATTGAGAAGGCAACATATGCACATGCCAGCATCGCTAAGATTCATCCATTTGTTGATGCGAACGGCAGACTAGCAAAACTTGTCTTAAACTATTATTTGATCATGGGTGATTATCTACCAATATCTATACCGCTGGATCAGCGTGAAAATTATATCGCACATCTTGAATCCTTCAAATCCGAGAAGGATTTAACACCGCTTGTTGAGTTCTTTAAATCACTGCTCATCAAGCAATATGAATCCATTTTAAAAGAACTAGATCTATGAGTGCTCCGGCACTCATTTTTTTTATTTTTTACACATTTAATTATTGTGTGACATCGTGTATTATATAGTACTTTATCCTATTTTATGATAAAATAGATAAAGGTGATACTATGTCCTTAATGGTTGGAGAAATCAATCAGTTAGTCGTTAACAGAAAAACAGATATTGGGTATATGCTTGACTCTACCGAGGGTGAAGTCTTTTTGCATTTTAATGAAAGTTTGCATAGAGAACTGAAGCCCGGAGAAACAGTCGATGCATTTTTATATTTTGATCAGAAGGCAAGATTGGCTGCCACATTGAAGACGCCATATATCACGGTCAGCCGACCGGGATTCTTAAGGGTATCCGATATAAATGAAACACTCGGTGTGTTCTTGGATATGGGAATCGCTAAAGAGTTGCTTTTATCTATTGATGATCTGCCGTTTGATCATGATGAATGGCCGATTGTCGGGGATGTTTTATATGTATCTATTAGAATTAAGAGTAAGTTTGTCGCTAAGATTGCTTCCAAGGAAGAAGTAAAGCTTGTTCCGGAAAAGGAATTGGATATTAAGGAAAAGGTTGTAGCGCGTGTTCAACGGATTGGAAGAGAAGGTGCGAACCTGCTCACACAAGACGGTCATTGGATATTCGTTCACAATTCCATGTATAAAGGACCGCTTCGTTACGGTCAGGAAGTCGAAGTCAAGGTCAACTATCATTCCGAAAAGGGATATACGGGATCACTCATTGCCCAAAAGGAAGTTGCGATATTCGAAGATGCCAACATCGTTTTATCCTTCATCGTCAGACAAGGATTTATGAATTTGACAGCAGACAGCACTCCAGAAGAAATCTATTTGGTCTTCGCAATGAGCAAAAAAGCATTCAAACGTGCCTTAGGGCACCTATATAAGGAGCGTAAAATTGATTTTGTAGACGGCAAAACAGTTTTAGTGAAACAAAATGAAGCATGATCACGATGCAAACCCGTATCAAAAGTATGATGATTTATTTGACGCTCAAAATGCGAAAGAAGTAACTGCAGGCAAGAAGGAAAAAGCGAAAGAAAAAAGACAGGCGGATGACAGACAAGCATCCTTTGACAGACCGACGCGTCCGATTGCCGGAAACGAAGAGCCGAAAAATAATTCTTCAAAAAAGAATTACACTCCATTGATTTCCATCGGAATTTTCTATGTGATTGCCCGTGCATTGATGATCGATTCCGCATCAAACGACGTTGTAAGAATTGTTGGAATCTTCTTTATCATCGCAGTCGCTTTCTCAATCTATATTTCAAAAAGAAAATAATAAAAGGTGAATTTATATGAGCAACAATAAAAAAATGAATGAAGCAGTCACGTCAAGAGATGCTGATTTTGCACAATGGTATACAGATTTATGTTTAAAAGCGGAGCTGATGGACTATAGCGATGTCAAAGGATTCATCATTTACCGTCCATATGGTTATGCCATCTGGGAAAATATCCAAAGCCATTTAGACCGCAACCTGAAAGAAACCAACCATCAAAACGTCTACATGCCTTTAGTCATCCCTGAATCCTTATTTCAAAAAGAAAAGGATCATGTCGCTGGATTCGCTCCAGAAACTGCAATGATCACAACCACAGGTGTTGAAGATCTGGCTGAACGTTTGATTGTACGCCCTACTTCAGAAACCTTGTTTTGCACCCACTACAATAAAATCATCAATTCCTATAGAGATCTTCCTAAACTATATAATCAATGGTGCAGCGTCGTACGCTGGGAAAAGACAACACGTCCTTTCTTAAGAGGAAAAGAATTCTTATGGCAGGAAGGCCACACAGCGCACGCGACTGAAGTGGAAGCTAGAAAAGAAACCTTGGATATCCTTCAAATTTATAAGGATTTAGGCAAGGATTTATTAGCCATTCCTTTTGTCACAGGCAAGAAAACAGAAAAAGAAAAATTTGCCGGTGCGATAGACACCTATAGTATCGAAGCATTGATGCACGACGGTCAAGCGCTTCAGTCTGGTACGACACACTACTTTGGTCAGAATTTCGCCAAGGCTTTTGACATTACCTTCCAGGATGAAAAAAATCAACAGCAATTTGTTCATCAAACCTCATGGGGCGTTTCGACTAGATTAATCGGTGCAGTCATCATGGTGCATGGCGATGATGAAGGATTGGTTCTACCTCCTTATGTCGCACCAACTCAAGTTGTCATCATTCCAATTCAATCCAAGAAGGAAGAAGTGAAGGCGGCAAGCAGTCATCTGTTCACAGAACTTAAAAAAGCTGGATATAGAGTTCAACTCGATGATACCGATAAATCTGCAGGATGGAAGTTCTCGGAATATGAAATGAAGGGTGTTCCAGTACGCATTGAAATCGGACCAAGAGACTTGGAAAGAAATGAAGTCACTTTAGTCACAAGACATGACAGAACCAAGCATGTCATGAAGGTTGAAGATGTCTTGAAAGAAATGCCGATCATCTTAAGAAATATGCATGATACGATGTATGATCGTGCGCTCAAGCATGTTGAAGCCAATACGTATCAAGCTAAAAATTATGATGAGTTTAAAGCATATATCATCAAAGGCGGTTATGTCGCAATGAGCATATCCGGCGAGGAAGCTGAAATACAGATCAAGAAGGATACGTCCGCGACTGCGCGTGTAATCCCTTTTGATCAGACTCCAATTACTGATATTTGTCCAGTTACTCATAAAAAAGCCACACAAACTGTATGGTTTGCGCGTGCATATTAAAAATATTGTGCTATAATAGAAACGTTTGTGAAAAAAAACTAGAAATGAAGGTGAAAGCATGCATCACAATATCATTAAAGATACCATTAATTTGGATAAAAATGCACGCGAGCAAGTCCAAGCACTCAAACTAGAAAAAGAGAATCTTGGAGAAGCCATCAAGCAAGAATCAACAAAGCTGCAGAAACAATATAAGGAAGAAATCAAGCACACGCTGAAGGAAACGAAAGCATCGCTTGAAAAAGAAGTTCACTTGAAACAAGAAAGTGAACTTTTATCCTATGATAAAACATTGGTTGATATACAAAAGCAATACGAAGCCAACAAAGATGCTTGGATTGAAGAGATTTATAAAGAGTGTATCAAATAATCTATCCATGAAGGAGATGTGTCATGAGTTCATGGGCTAATAACGCAATCATTACCAAATCCAAGTCAATTTATGGCAATTTTCTGAAGCCTGATGATTATGAAAAAATCGTTAAACTCCATTCATTGTCTGATTTGGTCAGTTATCTGAAAAAACAAAAAAATTATGAAGTCATCCTCAAGGATGTACAAGAAAATACCGTGCATCGTGGACATTTGGAATCCTTAATTAAAAAGAATTCATTTGACCATATTTTGCGTTTGGTAAAGCTTGTTTATTCCAATGATGTCGAGTTCTATAAGCTAAATGTTGTTCAACAAGAAAATGAAATCATTCTATCGACGATTCGAACAATGATTTCCAATGAATTCGAAGAAAATAAAGGCAGAATGCCGTTTTTCTTTGATGTGCATACGCCAGTCGACATGATATTACTTTTAAAAGCGACCAACTATGAAGAATTGCTTGCTGCAGTCAAAAAAACACCATATTACGATATACTAAAACCTTTCTCAACCAAGGATAATGAAAAGATCCGTTACTTGGATATCGAACATGCCTTGGAGGCTTATTATTATGATGAAGCTTTCAGACGGATCGACAAATATTATTCAGGTTCAGAAAAAAAGGATCTTGAAAGCATCTTTCAGACGAGAATCGAGCTCGGGAATATTACGAAGATTTATCGTTTAAAGAAATTTTATCAGGCAGATCCGATTACCATCAAGAATGTGCTGATCAAAAAGCATATGCGCATCAGTGAAAAAAAGATTGATGAAATCATCCGTCTAGAAAATCCAGATGCGATCTTAAAATACTTATCTACATCAGAATTTTCCAAATTCACTTCAGACAAGGATTATGTCTATGTGGAATACTATGCAGGACGCATCCGCTATGACTTAGCGAGAAAGTTCATGTATTTCTCAACAGACGTTCCAAAGGTCTACACAGCCTTCATCACCTTATCTGAAATTGAAATTGAGAACTTAACCAACATCATCGAAGGTATCAGATACCAGGTCGGTGAACAAGAAATTAAGCAAATGCTTATTTATTAGGAGGAAACCATGGGTATAGCAAAAGTTAACCTTGTCGATTTAACCTCAAATGTTAGTCATCTGGATCAAGTTTTGACACGCTTTATCGATATCAAGGGATTTCATCCTGTTTTAGCAAGTGAAATCGTTGAACGTGTTCATGGACTGACATCCTTTGTTGCTGAAAATCCATGTACGCCGATGCTTGCTGAATTGGCAGACATCGAGTCTAAGTTCAATTTGAATTTACCGGAGATCGAACAAAGAGACACAGAATATAATTTAAATGAAATGTATGATTATATGTCTGGAATCAGAGAGAACCTAGAAACTGAAGTTAAACGCATTAAAGATCTTGAAGAACACATCCAAAAATATAAGGATGCGCTCATTCAAGTTCAAAATATTGAAGGATTGGATATTCCATTGGATGACTTGTTCAGCTGTGAGTATATCTATATCAGGTTTGGAAGACTGCCGAATGACAGTGTGGATAAGCTCAGATTCTTCCAAACGAAGCCATTTGGATTCAAGTCATTCAGCTTTGACTCCAATAACAGCTGGTGCATGTATTTTACAACAGGTGAATTCAAAAGAGAAGTCGATAATATTTTCTCTTCACTCTTCTTTGAAAGAATATTCATTCCCGATTTCGTTCATGGGAAGCCTAAGGAAGCAGTAGCTGCTCTTGAACAGGAAATTGAAACCGCACAGAAGATGATTGATTCATATAAACATGATATCAATGACATCACATGCGGATGCACGACCAGACTGGCGTGCATCAAGGGTGAACTCCTCTTCTTGAATCGTCTATTTGAAGCAAAGAAATATGTTGTAGGACTTGGAGATAAGTTTAGCATTTCCGGTTTCGTTGAAGAAAAAGATGTTGAGAANNCCGACAAAATTAAAAAATGGCTGGTTCAGCAAGCCATTCGGAATCTTTGTTGAAATGTATGGATTGCCATCCTATGGCGATATCGATCCGACACCGTTTGTTGCAATCACCTACTCACTCCTCTTCGGAATCATGTTCGGAGATTTAGGACAAGGACTTGTCTTGATGCTTCTTGGAATCTTTTTATCAAGATTTAAGAAGATGAGACTTGGTGCAGTCGCAATCAGAATCGGGATTGCATCCGCATTCTTCGGACTTTTGTATGGATCATTCTTCGGAAATGAAGAAATATTGACGCCGTTTTATACCGAATTCCTGGGATTGGCGCATAAACCGATCCACATCATGGATTCTGAATTCACAATGACCTTATTGATTGCAGCGATTGCAATCGGTGCAGCATTGATTGTCATTTCCATGATCATCAATATTGTCACCCTGCTTAAAAAGAGGCATTACGCTGAAGTCATTTGTTCTCATAATGGATTTTCTGGATTGTTGTTATATGGATATGTCCTGGCAGCTGCAGCATTGTCATTAGGTTTCGGAATTTCAATCGTCAGCACCCCGTTCATCCTATTGTTCGTCGGTTTGCCACTCGTTCTGATTTTCCTCAAGGAACCTCTAGAACGTAAGTTTCACAAGGAAAAAATGTTTCCTAATGGTTTTGGCGGATTCTTTGTTGAAGGATTCTTCGAATTGTTTGAAATCATCCTATCCTATGTAACAAACACCATGTCTTTCCTGCGTGTTGGCGGATTCGTCCTCTCCCATGCCGGCATGATGCTCGTTGTGACGAGCCTGATGGCTATGGTTGGCGGAGCAGGAAGCATCATCGTATTTATCGGTGGTAACCTATTCGTCATGGCGCTAGAAGGAATGATTGTTGGTATTCAGGTACTCAGACTCGAATTTTATGAAATGTTTTCACGGTATTATGAAGGTAATGGAATTGCGTTCGACGCATTGAATAAATAAAATATTTTAGGAGGATTTCAATCATGTTAAATTTTATGGAATTGGCTTTACCACTCGCATTAATCATTTTAGTGACTTTACCATTAATCAAGGTCTTTAGAGGAAAGACATCAGCAAGATCAGCAAAGAACAGACTTGTTACCCATGTCGTCGGTTTCTTCACGATTATTACTGGCGTATTGGTCGTTCAACTCTTCATCAGTCCAACTGTATTCGGTGCTGAAGGCGATGTTGTTGACTTAATGACCGGTACAATGGCTCAAGGTCTTGGCTTCTTATCTGCAGCGCTTGCTACAGGGATGTCAGCATTAGGTGCCGGTGTTGCCGTCGCCGCAGCTGCACCAGCAGCGATCGGAGCATTTTCTGAAAATGAAAAGAACTTCGGTAAGTCATTGATTTTCGTTGCTCTTGGTGAAGGGGTAGCTATTTACGGTTTGCTTATTTCTATTCTAATCATCAACAAATTATAAAATTTTTTTGATGGAAGAAGGAATTATATGAAATTCTTTTTGATTAGCGACAATGTTGATACTGAGGTTGGTATGAGACTCGTGGGTATCGATGGTATTGTGGTTCATGAAAAAAATGAATTCTTGAGAGCTCTCGAGGGTGCATTGGAAGATGAATCCATCGCCATTATTTTAGTCACGACCAAACTTGTTGAGTTAGCTCCGAATATTATTTCTGAGTTAAAGCTCACACAGCCCAGACAGCTCATTGTTGAAATACCCGACCGACATGGCACTTCAGAAATCGGTGAAGCGATTGACCGATACGTGAGTGAAGCCATCGGCGTTAAGTTGTGAGGTGAGTTATATTGGCATATTATAATGAAGATGCCCTCTATCGTTATTTCGATAAGGCCATTAAAGCAGAAGCAAACAAGAGAATAAGCGCTCTCCGCAAGGAGATTGATTATCTATATGCGAAGGAAATGAAGACCATCACTGAAGAACTAACCTTAAAGAAAAATCTGGAACTGAATAAGTCGCTCCG